>NZ_DICZ01000025.1:4174-5344 GCF_002417895.1 Lactobacillus sp. UBA5813 | reverse complement strand
AGATTGAACGAGCTATTTTTTTGCGTATATAAAAGATGTACATCAGCAGCAAACCATAACAATCTGGCGAGATTGAAAATTATGACTGGGTTTTATCCAACAAAATGTCACAACGGGCGAACTTCAGGGCTTTAATCGCTTCTACATGAAATGGCTCTCCTGCTGGTAACAGTTAGGGAGCCAAAGAAAATTATTGGAGATTAGCCAAACAACGCATCACAAGGTCAGTATCTTGATTTTCCAACTCTTGGATGACATGTAAATAGGTGTTCTGAGTAGTGGTCATACTCGAATGTCCGAGGCGTCTGGACACACTAGCAATAGACACACCGGCGAAGAGCAACAGAGAAGCATGCGTATGCCGCAAGCCGTGGATTGAAATAACAGTAATGCCGAGCGTTTTGCAATGTCGCGCTAAAATACAATTTGGAGTAGAATTGTAAATCTTTTGCCCCTCATTCACAAAAATGGGCTTATCTGTTGGCTTATCCTTGATTAATCCTGCGAACTGAATGGCCGTCATCCAATCTAGAGACACTTTACGAACAGATGATTGATTTTTAGTCGGCTGGAATCCACCATTTTCTTTGTAGTTCCATGTTTTATTGATAGAAATTGTTTGTCGAGCAAAGTCAAAGTCTGCAGGTGTGAGGCCAAGTGCTTCTGAAAAACGAAGCCCGGTTTTTGCTATTAAAAGAATTAGCCAATCCCAGTTGATTTCTTTCTTTAAATTCAAGTGACCAAGTAATGACTGTAATTCAAATTGGTTAAGGAATTTACTCTTTTTGGGACGTGGAGCTTTTCCCTTGATGATTGCTCGCCGTGTGGGATCACGATCGATAAAGCCCTCATCAACTGCATCCAAGATAGCTGCTTTCACATGATGGTGGAAGTCCATCGTTGTTGTACGCTCGTGGTATTTAGCATAATCATTTAACAGGATTTGATATGACAGACGAGTCACATCACAAAGTTTGAGGCCTGGGGCAAGTTGCTGCAACCATTGCAGACTAAGTTGATACTTCTTCATGGTTACATCACGGATTGCTCCGAATTTGTAGGTTGCTACCCACTTTTTAAAGTAGGTACATAACAATTCTTGGTTATTCATGGTATTTTCCATCCTTTCGTATTCATTTATATATTTTAATCTTGCTTACGTTGATGAAG
>NZ_DICZ01000025.1:0-4002 GCF_002417895.1 Lactobacillus sp. UBA5813 | reverse complement strand
GTTCCCAGAGCGTGTGTTTGGAAACTTGAATTTGTGATTTCTGCAAAACACATATAGAGGCATTGACATTATGAATTTCTATCGATATAATTTCTTTATAAAACGTAAACAGTAATTTAGAAAAGGCACGATTAAAGCATGAAAATGACAGCGCTAGTTGATTTAACTGTCGGGTCGCCTCAATTTCGAATAAAGGAATCAAGTTCAGAAAAGGCAGCATTGTACAAGGTTTATAGTCAGATAGACTTATCTGATGACTTAACTGGAGTTGAATCTGAATTTCAAGAAAATAGGACAATTCGGACTATGGACGCAGTTACGACACTCAATGAAAAAGATATAATTTTTAGCTTAGTCTCTGGTAAGGCTTCACTGGTACAAAAGAACCATGAAGGCTATCTCTACACACAAAATTATGTGGTTATCAAAAATGAAGCTAAAATTGATGCGGGCTTTTTGGTTTATCTCTTAAATGAAGATAAATCAATTGCACATCGATTTAGAATGGGACTACAAGGGTCGATGGTGCTTAAATACACGGTAAAACAGCTTAGAGAATTGACGTTGCCAAAGTTACCAGCCATTGCACGACAGAAGACAATTGGAAAAACGTATTTAAAGCAATTGCACTTACAAGCCCTGCGTGAACGGGTTGCAAAAAATGAAACTATTATGCGATTGGCGCAATTAGAAGGGGATCACATCCATGAATGAAAATCAATTTGAAACAGAATTAATTCAATATATTACCAGTGGTACGATTACAAAACCCGATCATTTAGCTGGTATCAATGACTTTATGGCTAATGAATCACCGACTAATTATGTAGTTAAGACGAAGCAATGGAAATATGAACCGAAGATTAAGACCACTGATGATTTGTGGATAAATTTCAAGCATATTTTAGAGCAACATAATCAAAGTACCCTTGATCATCCCCTATCAGTAGTTGAATTCAATCAAGTAAAGAAAATTATTTCGGATATCCAAACGCCTTATCAAGCTGGTCAATTTTTATATGGACTAAATGGTGTTTCACAAATTGAAATTGATTTAGATGATGGTCGCCATGTTTTTTTGACGGTTTTTGATCAAAAGCAAGTCGGTGCTGGTGACACTGTTTATCAAGTGGTAAATCAAATTGAACGTCGAGCAGTTATTTCTAGAAAACCTAACCGCCGCTTTGATACCACGCTTTTAATTAACGGATTACCAATTATTCAAATTGAAGAAAAACGTGATACGAATGATGTTAACGAAGCGTTAAATCAAATGCACCAATATATTGATGAACATCAGTATCGTGACATTTTCTCTACTTTGCAGATTTTGGTTGCGATTACGCCAAACAACGTAAAGTACATGGCTAATACAACATCAGATAAGTTTAATAAAGATTTTGCCTTTAATTGGCAACGCAAAAGTGATAACAGTATTGTAAATAATTGGAAAGAATTTGCTGATTCAATGTTATCCATTCCGATGGCACATCAGATGGCGACAAATTACATGATATTGGATGGTACCAAAAATAACCAAATGCTTAAGGTGATGCGTCCTTATCAAGTCTATGCGACACAAAATGTTATCGAAAAATTGAAAAAGGTGGACTTTCAACTTCGTACGAATAAAGTGGGATATATTTGGCATACCACTGGATCAGGAAAGACAATCACAAGTTTTAAAACAGCTTGGCTGGCTAGTCGAATGCCAGGGATTGACAAAGTGGTTTTTGTGGTCGATCGGATTGCTTTAACAAAGCAAACCTATGAAAATTATAAGGCGTATGATCCAGATGCGGGTGACGACGCATTAGGTAGCGTACAAGATACGAAAAAAACAACTGAGCTAAGTCGGCGTCTAAAGAGCAAGGATAACAATATCATCATTACTTCCGTTCAGAAACTTGATACTTTGGTGAAACGAAAGAGCTTTAAGGCCCCCGCTAAAAATATTGTCTTTATTGTAGACGAGGCTCATCGTTCTACAGGTGGCGATTCATTTAGGAATATCCAAAAGGCTTTTAAACGTTCAGCTTGGGTTGGCTATACTGGTACACCAATGTTTGATGAAAAAACTAAAGGACAGCGAACAGAAGATGTTTTTGGGCCAATGTTACATGCGTATACTATTCGTGAAGCAATTGCTGACCAAAATGTTCTTGGTTTTAAAGTAGATTTTGAAACGACAATTGACGAGCAGCAAATGAAAGAAAAATATTTACCTGAGTTTTATCAAAAACGCTATCCAAAGTGGACAGAAGACCAAATCAAAGAAAAAATTGCGAATCTATCACAAGAAGATATGGATGATGCTGTCGAACCAAGTTTTTATGATGAAAATTCTGAACACGTTAAGTTAGTTGTAGCAGATGTTTTTAAAAATTGGCGCAATCGTTCCAATGAAGGTAAGTATAATGCCTTATTTACCACTCACGTTGGTGGGGAAAGAGCAAGTACACCGATGGCAATGATGTACTTCAAAGAATTTC
Organism: Lactobacillus sp. UBA5813; assembly: GCF_002417895.1. Taxonomy (NCBI): domain Bacteria; kingdom Bacillati; phylum Bacillota; class Bacilli; order Lactobacillales; family Lactobacillaceae; genus Lactobacillus; species Lactobacillus sp. UBA5813. The sequence continues at coordinate 1,510 of NZ_DICZ01000025.1, read as the reverse complement.
AACGAGTGAATGCTGTTAATAAGGCAAAGGGCGGGCTCACATTAAGGGTCGCTGTCACATTTAGCCAAAATTCATCCAACAATGATAGTATGTTAGTGACAAATCGGGGTTTGTATGATGCAATCATGACGTATAATGATGAATTTGGTACGTCATTTGGGATGGATGATGTTTCGGGGTACACCCAAGATGTCACTTCAAGATTAAATAAAACAGCAAGCGATGGCAAATTTTTAGATATTGTGATTGTCGTGAATCAATTGCTAACTGGTTTTGATGCACCGGAATTGAATACGCTGTATGTTGATCGGACCTTAAAAGGAGCGGGCTTAATTCAGGCATACTCACGTACTAATCGAATTTCGAATATGCAAGAAAAACCTTGGGGACGTGTGGTTAATTATCGGTGGCCCGCACAGAACGAAAAGTTGATGAACCAAGCCTTGGCGATTTATGCGAATAAGGATTCAGCTACCTGTTCAGATGAGGACCGCAGCAAGCAAAATGTGAATGATGGGATTACTGCACCCAAATTTGAAGATGTTTTTCAACAGGTTAAGGAGACTGTTGACAAATTATCAAGCCTGACCACCGAATTTGCTCAGTTACCGAAGTCAGAAAAGCAGAAAGAAGTTATGCTTAATCTGTTAAGAGAGTACAATGCCGGGATAGCTAAGCTGAAGCAGTATCCTCCTCAAGAAGTCGATGGTCAACAAGTAGGGTTTAACTATGACAATCCGGATGAATTAGTTGAAAAATTGGGAATGACTTCTGAACAAGAAACGATGTTAACAACCACTTTAACAAACCAATTGAAAGAACATATTTCCAAAAAACAGAAGATACCAGCTAATGAAATTGAATTGCGGATTACACATATCAAAGATGTTAAAATTGACTACGATTATCTGACTGAATTGGTTGAACAGTTGTTGGATCAAGTTCATGAAGGAAAGAATAAAGAAGCCGAAGTTACGCAGGAAAAAATCAAGCAATTCACTAGTGGCCTAAATGACCGTAATTATGCTACGAAGATTATCAATGCCACACATGCGATTATCAAGGGGAATTTTCCCCCAGCAGGAAGCGATTTTGAGTACCCAGCTAAATTAAACAACCTTGAATCTATTATTGCAGCAGCAAATAATATTAGCTTAGATCGAGTATTTCTAGACTTCCGCAATAAGTGGGGAATTACAGATGTGATTTCGAGCGTTCAAATGCGTGAATTATTTAGCCGTCACCGTTATGGACAAAAGGACTTGGATGATACTGGACAAATTCGTGATATCATTGCCCAGGCAAGTACAAGGTATACAGATTTAGCACTTGATGAAACAATTCAAAAACTATCAAGAATTAAGTATCGCAATGGGTTACGCGATGCGATTTATCATTTGGCGGATGAACTGATAGCAGCAGTTTAAAAATAAGCTAGCAATTATAAACAAGTGTCAACACGCTGTTGACGGTTTAAATCAAGGGAAAAATATGATAGACAAAAAAACGG
>NZ_DICZ01000021.1:0-63925 GCF_002417895.1 Lactobacillus sp. UBA5813 | reverse complement strand
TTAACTTAATGACATTGATTTTGAATCTGTTCTCTTTTTTTGTTCTTGGGTATAATCATAGATAAGAAGTGGTAGTGAAAAATAAAGGTTGATTAGGATGAATTTTTTAACAGATAGACAAAAGCAGATTTTGGCTGTTCTAGCTGCAAGTCCTGCGGGTTTAACAATTAAATAATTAGAAGAACGTGTTGGGGTAAGTCGGCGAACTATCTATCGCGAATTTGAAAATTTGCGTTCAGCTTTGGCCCAAGAAGGCCTAGAAATAAGCAATGAAAAGAAAAAATATAGTTTGCAAGGCGACCAGACTGCTCTTAAAAAATTAAATGTCTCAGTACAAAAAGTACAGGGGAAAATGACTATGACAGTGGCTGAACGAGAAAATGCCATTGCGGCGAGTTTGTTATTGACAAATGAGCCATGCAAAATAATTCAATTAGCGCTTGATTTAAATGTCAGTGAAGCCACTATTCAAAATGACCTGGATGTAGTTGAAAAATCCTTGGCCGAGTATAAAATCAGTTTGATTAGAAAAAAGGGAGTAGGAATTTTGGTTGCAAGTCCGGAAAGTGAACGGCGTCAGGCTTTAATTGGAATTTTATTAAGTGAAATCAATGACTATGATTTCTTTCGTTACTTGCATCATGAACAAGATGATCCTAACTATTTTTTAAGGCTGCTAAATCGAGATACATTAGTTGACGTTAAGGAATGCTTAGATAAAAGCGTTTTTAGCAATATTAAATTAGATTTCGATTATCAAATTATTGAAGTGATTTTGGCATTTGCCGTATCAATCATGCGTATTGACGAAGGCTATTCTGCTGAGCTAGTGAAGCCTGCTCATGATTCTTTAAGATATAAGGGCTATGTTTTCAAATTTATGTCACTGTATTCAAAAATTAAGAGTGTAGCAGTTTCACCTAATGACATTACTTATTTAGCCAATAAGGTCATGAATTGCGATCATCGCCAATCAGTTTTGTCATATGATAGTGACCATGAATTGGAAGTTTCCGTTAAAGTAAAAAACTATGTTAAAAATGTTTCAGAACAAATGCACTGGAACTTCCAAAAAAATCCTAATTTTGTCAATCGGCTAACTCAGCACATTCTTAGTTTGAGCGAGCATCGCGTCACGCCATTGCCCAATACGCGAATAGAAATGCTGGCAGGACTTAGCAATCGCTTTAGCGATTTGTATCAGGTGGTCAAAGAAAGCTGGATTAAAGAATTTCCGCAATCACAGCTTACAACTTCTGAAATGCAGCTTGTATTGCTCTATTTTGCCAATGAATATACCAGCAGAAAAAACAGTCAATCCTTAAGTGCTTTGGTAATCTGTGAAAATGGGATAGGTACTTCAGCAATTTTGGGGGCAAGATTAAAGCAGAAATTTCCAGAAATTAAGCATATTAAATTAAGTCGTGTTTCAAATTTGGCCGAACTTGATTTGCAAAAATATGATCTTATTCTTTCAACACTGGAGTTAAAAGGTTTTTCACGCGATTATTTATTAGTCAGTCCTTTGCTTTTTGATGATGAGATCAACCACATTCATTCTTATATCAAGGAATATGAGCAAAAATTCCCTGCAGAAGCTTCAGTGAATCAGCAGCATGCTCAAAATGGTGGAAGCCATGCGGTTGAAAAGCTCTCACAATTTTCAATCAGTACTTTATTTTGCTCGGACTTGGTCAATGACATCAAGGTTCAGCGTCTGGAATATAATGCTGAGGATCTAATTGCAATTGTGCAGGACTGCTTGGCTCATTCAGATCGGAGTCTAATTAAGAACCAACGCTCAGTAGCCAAAAGACTATTAAAGAGAATCAGGCTTGCTCCAGTTGGTATTCCAAACAGTCACCTTGCCTTGCTCCATACAAGCAGTCCTGATATTACGCGGTGTTCATTTACAATTTTTGATTTAGATAATGAAATTCAGGTAAAACGCATTCTGCTAATGCTTGGGCCTGAGGACCTTTCTGAGGTTGAGCAGGGAGTGGTGTTGATTACGCTCCAGACCTTGAACCTTACATTGAAAGAAAATTGTTCTCAGTTAATACTGGTCACGCAACTGTTGCCTACACTGGCAAGAACTTGGGCTACTCAACAATTGGTGATGCAATTAAAGATCCATTTGTTTTGAAGCAAGTTAGGAGAGTTTTGAGCGAAACCCGTTCACTTTTGTACCACAAGTGGAACAAGGAATTTACTGAAGAAAGTTTGGAAGAATACCACAACAAGATTTTGAGCAGATTCCAAAACCCATACATTTCAGATGATATTGCTCGTGTAGGTAGAACTCCAATCCGTAAGTTTGGTTACAACGAAAGATCTATTCGTCCAATTCGTGAATTGAAGGAAAGAAACTTGGACTACAGCGCTTTGATGGAAACTGTTGGTAGAATTTACCACTTTGACGAACCTAAGGACAAGGAAAGCGTTAAATTGATGCAAATGCTTAAAGATGAAAATCTTAAGGACGTCATTGTTGAAACCACCGGCTTGAAGGACGATCCAGAATTGGTTGACGAAATCGTTAAGTCTTACCACAACGCTGAAAAAGACGAAAAGAAAGCCTAATTAAAAAATAAAAGTTTTGAGCAATAAATATCCATTCAAATAAACTTTAAAAAGTCGTGAGGAAACTCACGGCTTTTTGTATAATAAAAAAGAAGATTAAATTTTGGTAAAGGAGGAAGAATGGATGGCTATCAAATTAATCGCGGTTGATCTGGATGGAACATTATTAACAACTTCAAATACAATATCAGCAGAAACACAGAGAACTTTGCAAGAAGCTAAAAATCAAGGAATAAAAATTGTCCTTGTGTCTGGCAGGCCATTGTCTGGTGTAATGCCTTATGAAGATATCCTTGGCTTAAAAGGTGAAAAACAATATGCGATCGTCTTCAATGGTGCGGTGGTTCAAAATTTGGCAGGCGATGTCTTAATGAGTCAAGAAATGGATTATCGCGATTTTAATACCATGCTTCGTCTGCAAAGGCTAAGTCATGTTAATTTGCATTTTGAAACAACCAAATGTTTTTGGACGCTAGATCGTAATCTTTCAGTACAAATGCAAATTAACGCAGCTTTAACTAATAATGAATTGCGCGTAAGAAATCGTGATGAAATCCCTAAAGATTTTACCTTCAATAAAGTTGGCTTTACTTGTGCCAAAGATAGTGATCAAATTGCTAAATTATGGGGATCTTTGCCAGAATGGACTTTTGAATCCTATGATATTGTTCGCAGTCTGGACAATTGTATTGAGATTAATGCAATTGGTGCTTCAAAAGGCAATGCGGTTATGGACTTAGCTTCTAGATTAAAAATCAATCCTAAAGATGTCATGATTTTTGGCGATCAGGGCAATGATTTATCGATGTTTGAGAATCCTGATTTTAAAAAGATTGCAATGGGAAACGCAATTAGTTCAATTAAAGAAAAAGCTGATTTTGTTACTGATGATAATAATCATAATGGAATTGCCAAGGCGTTAAAAAAGTTTGTAATTTAGTGGAAGTTTGTTGTAAATGAAATATGGTTCTAGAATAATTAGATTAGTTGCGATTTTATTGGCTGGCTTGTCTTTGTATTTTTTACTTTTAAGTTCGGCTACTATCAAAATTGATAATACGCATGAGATGGCAAGAACGGTTATTAATCGCTCTGTTTCTAAATCTGAAGATGCCGAGATTAAAAGCGGCGTCGAAATTGTCAAAGAATCTGGTTTGGAGGATTTGCTGATTAGTGGCTTGCCTAAGCACGTCAATTTAAAATTTTCTTATGCAGATGTTTATCATTTAACTAGCATTTATGATGATAAGGGGAAGGTAAGTACAGGAGATTTAGGCCTTAAGGCCAAAAATCGTTTGGAAGATGTAATCAATCGTTTTATTGTTGAAGCAATCAATGCTAAATTACGTGAAGAATCTAGGCAGGTTTACCATTTGATCAGCATTTATCGTTACTCAATTTTTGTCATTATTTTGCTTTATATTCTGAGTGCAGTTTTAATGTGGCTCAAACGGTATACTGCTTCGATTCCGCTTCTGCTGGGTTCCGTAATTTCTTTTGGAGCATTGTGGTATTTCTGCAACGAGGCAAATAATGAGTTGCAGAGCAAGGTTTACAAGGGTATTTCAATTCAGCTTGAGGCCGGTATTTGGACAGGGTTAATCATAGGCATTGTTTTAGCTATTGCTTGGCTGTTTTTGTTAAAATGGATAAAAAGGAATGATGCTTCACATGCATAAAATATTGTTTGTTTGTCATGGTAATATATGTCGTTCACCCATGGCTGAGTTTGTCATGAAGGATTTGGTTCATCAGAATAAACTAGGTGATCAATATTTGATTGATTCCGCTGCTGCTACTAACGATGCTGTAGGACATGCAATGGACATGAGAGCAACGCGTGAATTAGAAAAACAAGGTATTCCTTATGGTGAGCATATTGCAAGGAAAATGGTCAGGGATGATTATCAAAAGTATGATTATCTAATCTGTATGGATGAAGAAAACTTTATGGATATGAATCAAATTACTGGTGGCGATCCTGATCATAAAGAATATAAATTGCTTTATTTTGCCGACGATTATGGTGATATCGATGATCCATGGTACACTAATGATTTTGATGCCGCTTTTAGGCAAATAAAAAAAGGCTGTGCAGCCTTGTTGACTTATATTCAGTCAAAAAAATAAAATGTTTGTTTTGCAGGCATTTTATTTTTTTATTGCAATTAATCTGACGATGTTTTCAGTAGTGCGAGCAACATTGGTCGGGCCATCCTTTAATGCTTCATCCAAAGAGGATGCTTTTGCCAAAATACCAAAGATGGCCGTAAAGCCGCATCCATATAGCTGATCAATACCATCACCTAAATAGCCAGCTAAGGAAATTACTGGTACATTGTTTTTCTGCGCAATTTGGGTGACCCCATAGGGTGTTTTGCCAAATTTAGTTTGAAAATCGGTTCCACCTTCACCGGTGAAGACATAATCTGCATCTTTGATTTTTGCTTCAAGTTTATTTTCTTTAGCTACGACTTGAACGCCTGGCATTATTTTTGCGGGAGTAAAGGCAAGAAGACCTGCGCCCAAACCACCTGCAGCCCCGCTTCCTGGAATATGCGTAATATTTTTTTAAAACATTTTTGAATAACCTCAGCATAATGCTGCAAGTTACAATCGAGCTGCTTTTGTGTAGGTGCATCAGCTCCTTTTTGCTGGCCAAAAGTATAGCTCGCGCCATCTGCGCCAATTAATGGACTTGTGACGTCACTTGCCAAAATGAATTCTGTATTTTGAATGCGTGGATCAATGTGCGACAAATCAATGCGTTCTATGTCATTTAGTTGACCGCCGCCCAACTTTTTCTGGATCTTTTGCTGTTTTTGGTCAAAAAAGTCTACCCCAATTGCTTGGGCCATACCGCTGCCGCCTAAACCGAGGATGATTTTCTTGACGCCGTGATCCAAAGCATCAATAATTAATTCACCTACACCGTAGGTTGTTGCTCTTTTGATACTTATCGGGTTTCTTTTTTCAAAAGGCACATAATTCAAGCCACTGGCTTGTGCCATTTCGATAATTGCTGTTTTTCCATGATCAATTAGTCCATAATAGGCGGTTACTTTTTTTCCTAAGGGACCAGTGACTTGTTTTTTAATATATTGTCCTTTCCTAGAATCAACTAAAGAGCTAGTTGTACCTTCACCGCCGTCGGCCATCGGAACAGAAATGATTTTTGCGTCAGGCATGACTTGACGAATGCCACTTGCCATTGCTTGACACACTTCATTTGCCGTCATGCTCTCTTTAAAAGAATCAGGTGCTAAAACGAATTTCATCTTTTCTCCTACTATACAGTTTCCGTATACTACTATTATTTTTAATTATTTTTATTTAATCAAAGCAATCCTTAAAATAATTATAACGAGTTTTTAAAGAGAAGCGGGGAATCTTATGTTTAATCAAATTCAATACTTTATCGCTGTTGTTAAGAATAAAAATTTCACTAAAGCAGCTGAAGAATGTCATATTTCACAGCCCGCAATATCACAGCAAATTAAAGAATTAGAAGCAAATTTAGGCGTGGAGCTTTTGCATCGAAAGGGACGCAGCTTCACAGTTACAAAGGCTGGCCAATATTTTTATCAACATGGACAGGACGTTATTGATAATTTAAATGATTTGGTCACTAAAACGCAAAGCATTGGTCAGCAAAAGAAAAAGCCATATATTTTGCATGCAGGTTATTTGCGCAACTTCGGTACCACTGAATTTTTACAGGCAGTTGCTGAGTTTTCTAAGACTTATCCAGATGTAAAAATCAAGATTACGAGCGGTGGTCATGAACAACTTTATCAGGCCCTAAAAGATAACAAAATTGATTTTGCTTTCAGTGATTTAAGAAGAGCGCCTTCTAATTTATATATGAATGACTTTTTAACCAGCAGCGATTATAAAGTAATTATTAGTCAAGGAACGTTTGCTGCTGATAAAGAAAAGGTCGAAAGCACTGAACTGGAAGATTTGCCATGCATTTAATTGTTGGTGCTAATGAAGCTGCAGCCGAGGAAGAATATTATCGTGATATTTTGGGCGTTAAGAGTGAATTTGTGATTGCCCAAACCTATGATGAAGCTGCAATGATAGCTGCTTCAAGACAGGGTTATTTGCTGATTAATAACCGGACCAGCAAGAATATTGATACCCAGGCGTTGCAAACCTTGACTTGGCTCAACAATCATGAAGAAATTAAGCAAAAGTATTATGCATTTTGGAAGGCAGATAATTCCGGCTTATACATTGAACGTTTGCCGATCTGTTGAAGAAGCAATTTCAAAAATAATAAACATAAATTATTTTTAAGTATTGATTTTCAAATTGGTTATTTTCAATTTTGGCATTAACATTGAACCATATTAAAAAGTCAGGTGAAATGAAAATGACAAAAAAAGATGAACAGGAAATAATCGAATTATATCGGCAAGAAAATGAAGCAATGGTCAAGCATGATATCACTGTTTTGAATAAGATTCTTGCTCCAAGCATGGAATTAGTTCATATGACCGGTTTTGTTCAGCCTAAAATGCAATGGATTGATCAAATTCAAAATGAAGAAATGAAATATTACTCTTCGGTTGAGAAAAATGTTTCAAATATTAAAATTGATGAAGATCATGCTTCTCTTATTGGTCAAAACAAAGTTAAAGCCAGAATTTGGGGTGGCAGCATTAATACTTGGCCGCCGCAAATGAAAATGTATTTTGCTAGAAATAATAATCACTGGGTTATTTTTAGGCAAGTGGCAAGCACTTATTAAAAGATTTTATAAAAAAACTGGGAAAAACCAGTCTTTCTTTGTCTTCTTTTGTTAGAATAATAAAGATAAATGGGGATTGGATAAGGACGAAAGAAAAATAAAATTGCTTGAAAATGATAGGAATAAAGTGTATTTTTAAATCCAAAGTATTTGAGGCTGAACTAGAGCAACCAGCAAGGGTAAAAGCTAAGGTAGAAATCGCCCAAAACAAAATTGTGGATGTAAAATTGCACAGTTTGAAGGGCGAACAGCCGATTGAACCTTCCCTTGAAGAAGAATTTAAAGGACAAATTATCAATGCACAATCTGTCAATATCAATGGTATTTCAAGTGCAAGTATTTTGACCAAGGCAGTAAAAACCGCGGTTGTTGAAGCTTTAGCAGAGGCTAGAGAAGATTAGAAAAGCAGGTATAAACATGGCAAAGAAGATATTGCTTTTGTCTACAGGAGGCACGATTGCTTCAGTAATTTCTGATTCTGGATTAGTTCCTAAAGAATCAGGTGAGCAGCTAATCAAGCTTTTGGGAAAATTGCCGTTTGAGATTGAAGTAAAAAATATTTTACAGCTTGATTCGTCTAATATTCAGCCTGAAGAGTGGAAGTTTATCGCTGAAGAAATCTTTAAGTATCGAAACGATTATGATGGCATCGTAGTTTCTCATGGGACGGATACGATGGCATATACGGCTTCAATGCTCTCATTTATGCTGCAGGGAATAGAGATACCTGTTGTCTTAACTGGCAGCCAGGTCCCAATTAACGTTGTTTTGAGTGATGCACCTGACAACTTGCGTTTAGCTTTTACCGCTGCAACAAAGTGTGCACCGGGCATTTATTTGGCCTTTGACCGCAAAGTAATGCTAGGATGTCGAACAGTTAAGGTAAGAACGACTAACTTTAATGCTTTTGAAAGCGTCAATGTACCGCCAGTGGCTAAAATTACGTCTGATGGAATGGTATTTGAAAAAAAGGTAAAAGCAGTAAGCGGACCTTGCAAATTAAATACCGATATTGACTCCCATATTTCGCTGGTCAAATTATTCCCTGGCTTTGATCCAAATCTGCTTTTTGCGATGGCAAAAAGCGGCTGTCATGGGATTATTATTGAAGCTTATGGCATGGGCGGAATGAACTATATCCGGCGCAATATGGTAGGTGCAGTAGGCAAGTTGATTCGGCAAGGAATACCTGTCATTGCCAGTAGTCAGTGTTTGTATGAAAGAAGCGATCTAACCAAATACGAAGTTGGTCGTTTGGCTTTGCTTGAAGGTGCGATCAGTGCTCATGATATGACTTCTGAATGTGCAATTACCAAGTTAATGTGGGCTTTAGGACAAAGTATGGGCGTGCATCAGGTAGCACAGTTCTTTAATACGAATGTCGTCGGTGAAGTTACTTTAGATAGCGAAGATGAAAAACGAGAGTAAAAAAAGGACTTAGATTTTCTAGGCCCTTTTTGCTTCTTTTTACTTATTTAAATAATCTTCCAGCACTTTAAGCACGCCACTGTCATTATTGCTTGGTGCTTTATATTTAGCAATTTGGAATAATTTTGGATAGGCATTAGCCATCGCATAGCTGTAACCGGCTAGTTCTAACATTTCCTTGTCATTCATGCCATCGCCAAAGGCAATTAATTGATCGGAAGTCAGTTTGAAGTAACGCAGAAAGTATTTCAATCCTTGTGCTTTATTGATGCCGTATGGAACGATATCAATATCTTTATAACCACTTGTTGTACAGTGAATTCGTTCAGTATAACCGCTGTTAAAACTGTCTTCAATCGTGTTTGCCAAATCTGCTGGGCAGTTTAGCGTTAGTTTTATAATGCGATCATCAGCAGGAATTTCAGTGAAATCGCGCAAAGCAATACTGTTAGGATAGTAATAATTCATCGTATTTTTAAAATGACTAGGTGCACTTTGTAAATAATAAGCGTAATCCTTGCCACTAACGCAAATATCAACGCTTGAAAATTTTTCTTGAATGAAAGCTAAAAGTTTTTGCCCAGTTTGTGGTGTCAAATAGTGGGTCGAAATAATATTGTTATCTTGCACCAGCACCGCACCATTATCTGCGATTAAGTCGATTCGATCTAAAAAATTGGCAAAGTCTACTTTTAGACGTGAAAGTGGCCGACCACTGGACACAATGAAATGGATATGATTGGCCTTCAATTGGGCCAAAATACGCTCAAAACGATTTTGATCAAAAGTTCGATTATCTCTAACGAAGGTGCCATCAACATCAACTGCAACGGCTTTGAATGGAATTTCTGTCATGATTATTAATTCCTTTCTATAACTGTTACTTCCATTATACAGTAAGCGCTTTATTCATAAAACTAAAAAAAGGCCACAGGCAAATTGTCTGTGGTCCTTGACGTTATTCTTCAGCTTTAAAGCCATTGTTAATATCCGGTTTACGTCGTCCAATTAACCAAACAATGATTAGAACTGCAATTCCTTCGATGAAAATGTAAAGTCCTCGCAGTGGTAATTTGGTAGCGCCTAATGAAATACCAGCAATGATTGCGATTAAAATCAGGGCAATCATTGAAATGCATTGCGGTTTATCAAAAGCAATGCCGTATTCGACCTCACGTCTGCGAATACCTGGCAAGATGGCACCTAATCCAATCAGGACAACAACGGAAACGATGTTGATAATTAATTCGTACCACCAAGTGCCGCTATATTGCGCTACGTCTTGTGGCGTAATGCCCATGATTGTGGCAACTGCAGTAACGACAAGCAAGATTAAGCCAACTGTGTATGCCAGCTTGTCATTTTTAATATAAACATATTTTGAAGGGAATTTCTTTGAATTCTTTCTGACACGCATGAAGGAGTAGAAAATCCAGCAGGTAACGCCAGGAGAAACAATTCCGTTCAAGTTCAAAAGCCAGTTAAAGATATCATTCATGTTAGGCAGGAAGATACCCAAAATCATAATGAAGGCTGATAATGAGACGGTTAAGATATAGCCGTTAATAGGCAAGCCGTTCTTGTCTTTCTTGCGCAAGAATTTTGGCATGTATTTTTCACCAGTATCGGAAATCAGCATTCTAGTCATCGCATCGAGCAAAACTGCAAGCAATGCGCAGTTGAAGAAGACTGAAGTCCAAGCCCAGAAGAAGAGCAGGCCCTTGCCCAAGCCATATTGTTGGCCGATCATATCGAATACGTAGTAGGCACCGTTCATCTTCAAGTCATTAGGAATATGGTAGGCATTGAAGTAAATTCCTAGTGAGAAGGAACCGAAGATGGTTAAGAAAGCAGTCATCGCAGCCAAAGCAATCATCGCTTTAGGGAAGTCATATTGAGGCTTCTTCATTTGGGTGACATATGGTGCTACTAATTCACAGCCATTCATCGCATAGATCAGCATTGCAATAGTTGAGAAATAGTGCCAGTTGAAGTTAGGCAGCATCGTCTTCCAAGTAAATGGCTGAGTTGCCATGTGACCACCGGATTTTGCCAAACCTACAAAAGCAAGCAATACCAGCAAAATAGTCATGACAACCATCAAGCCGCCACCAATTGTTGACAAAAGCTCCATTGACCGTGAAAAGTGATGTTCGACAATAATGAAAATGATAAACATCAAGAAAGTCAAAATAGCAAAAGTACTATTGGAAATTTTGCTTTGGAATTTTTCTGAACCGGTTAAGGCCCAACCCAGGTCAACTATGATTTCATTAGCTGAGTCAACAGCATAGGGAATTGAAGCTGCCCAGTAGGTCCATGCAGTAAAGTAGCCTAAGAATTCTCCATCAGTTCCGCGAACCCATGATGAAAGGCCACCGCCTTCTTTATTGAAGACAGAACCCAATTGTCCTACCATCAGGGAATAAGGAATAACGTAAAACAATACCATTACTACCCAAGAAAAAATAACTGACATGCCTTGGTTTTGAAAGTTGTACATGATATCGTCGATGCCGATTACTGTACACAAGTCCATCAAAAACAAGGTTTGCCAAGAAATAAACTTTTTTTCAGGATTCAATTCTTTAATTTCATCCACTTTAAATTTTTCGCCCTTTTCTAGTAAAATATTTTATTTTTACTAGAAAATTCCTGGCGATTTATTCTTGAATTTGATATTCATTCAATAACTCTAACCCCTTATAATTTCTTCTATTTAATTTTACATAGAAAAGGGATGAAAGACTAGGGTTAACCTCTTTCTTGTTTTAACTGATGAATTCCTTGATCATTTTGAGCAGATCATTGACTTCTTCGATATTCAATTCTTGTTCATCATTAAGAAACAGCTGTAAAGTTTGAATATAGAGCATCGACATTATGTCAGCTTGAAATGGCGTGAGCTGGTGCTGGGTGTCAGACTGATATTTTTCAATGAAAACCTTTTGCAGTTCTTTTTTTTAGCAAATATTGTCAGTTTTGATTTTTAGCAAAGTAGTAATTAGCAGCTTGTTTGTACGCAGATAATCGCCATGTATACGATAAATGCTTTCAAGCTTCTTTAGCGCTGGACCTTCATGCAATCGCTCGTCCAAAATCTCTTTAATGTTTTTATTACATCATCTACTAGTTGGGCTAAAAGATCGTATTTATCGGTGTAATGCAGTTAGAAAGTTTGCCGGTCAATATATGCTCTTTTAGCAATTTCACTGACTGTTACTTTGTTAAAGCTTTTTTCTTGCAGAATATCAATGAATGTCGTTTGAATGGCAGTGGTTGTTCTAATAGTTCGTAAATCTTTTTTCATAATAGTTCAATTTTATATAAAAAACCCTACAATAAACAATATTGTAGGGCATAAGCTAATAATAATTCACAATTGTAGCTATCCAATTACTTGTTTAATTTGCGGTAGCCGAAGTAGAATTGTACTATTGCTAATACAACGTTTAGACAGTTGATTGCTAAGAAACAATTGCTAAGAGCACCAGCTGGATGACTTACGCCGTAAAAGACCCAGAAGCCAATTACAACAGCGGCAACATTAATCCAAGCAAAGGTCTTTTGTAAAGATTGGTCATCAAGTTTGAACCACATCCAAATCACGTTAATTAAAAACCAAATAGCTAAAACCCAAAAAACAAAATTAAACATTTTGATATCTCCTTTGATAATTAATATGTTTTAGAATATTTAGTAAAATTTTATTTACATTCACTATTATAGTCACTATTATATCAGCTGGCAAATAAAATAATGGACAATAGTCAAATAATTGATGGCTGACAGATAATTGACAGTTGACAATAAATTGGCTATTAAGTCGCAAATTTTGAGGAGAAATTGATGAAGAACTTTAAATTTACTAAAACCGAAAAGATCTCTTTTATATTGGCATTGCTTGTGTTGGTCGTACTTTTTATCTCAAGTTCAATGACCTATAAGCAGCAGGAAATGGATCCAGCAGAAATTAAACGCTGGTTTGGTTTTATTGAACCGGTAATCAAAAACTGGAATATCAAATACGCCGGTGCCTGGCATAACCGAGTTTCAGATGGTGGAATAGCCGGATTTACACAATTTTTTGTTAGAAAATTGGCCCATTTCGGCACATATTTCTTATTAGGAATTTTTTCTTATTTTGGTTTAAAAAGAGTTTTTGTTTTTAAATGGACGGGACCATTCTTTGTTTGGTTTATGACTATTGCATTTGCTGCTTTTGATGAATATCACCAATATTTAACAGGTGATCGTACTCCTAGCGTTCATGATGTGATGCTGGATGGAGCTGGCAGTTTATGTGGAATTATTATTTTATTAGTTTGCTTGGCTGTTACTATGAGAATCGGGAAAAATAAAGCGATAAACCACTGATAATATTGAATTTTAATAGTGTGTGAGTTAAGATAATTAACGTTAATAATATAAATAAAAGAAAGAAGGATTCTAATGTCAGGACATTCAAAATGGCACAATATTCAAGGCCGCAAGAATGCGCAAGACGCAAAAAGAGGTAAGATTTTCCAAAAGTTATCTCGTGAAATTTATATGGCTGCAAAGAGTGGTGGTCCTGACCCTTCAGGGAATCCTAATTTGCGGATGGTAATTGATAAGGCACGTGCTAACAACATGCCAAAGAACAATATCGAACGTGCAATTAAGAAGGCTGAAGGTAACTCAGACGAACACTACGACGAAATTACTTATGAAGGCTACGCCCCAGGTGGTGTTGCTGTTTTTGTCGAAGCTTTAACAGATAACAAGAACAGAACTGCTTCAGATGTTCGTGTTGCCTTTACTCGTAACGGTGGTTCTCTTGGTGCTACTGGTTCAGTTAGCTACATGTTTGACCGTAAGGGCTACATTGTAATTGATCGTTCAACTACTGATGCTGACGAAGATCAAGTTTTGCTTGATGTTATGGACGCTGGTGGTGACGATTTGCAAACTAGTGATGATGCTTTTGAAATCTATACTTATCCTAAGCAATTCGCACAAGTTCGTGATGCTCTTGAAAAGGATGGTTACAAACTTGCTAACGCAGAATTGACCATGATTCCAAAAAACACCACTCCAGTTCCAGCAGATAAGAAGGAACAATTTGAACACTTAGTTGATGCTCTTGAAGATAACGACGATGTTCAAAATGTTTACACTGCTGCAGCAGATGATGATGAATAATTCTTAATAGAATCGTCTAGTCGAAAGGCTAGACGATTTTTTAATTTTTAAATTTTTTCGGTAAAATTCTCCTTTTTTACGTACTTAATATATAGAGGGCTAAAAAGGAGGATTTTTTTTGCAAGCAAAAGAATTAATTGAAGAAATTTTGCAGCAGGCAGTTCAGAAAAGAATAAGCGATATTTTCTTTTTGCCAAAGAGTGATTGTTATCAGCTCGCTTTTCGTGAAGATAGCGGCGTGGAAGTTGTTCGAGATTTCAAGCGGCAGATGGGAATAGAATTGATCAATTATTTTAAATACGCCGCGCAAATGGATATTGCTGAACATCGCAGACCTCAAGTAGGCGCGATGAATTATTGCAATGATAAAACTGAATATTACTTGCGTTTATCCAGTTTGGGTGATTTTGATGATCAAGAATCGCTAGTCATTCGAATTATTTATCAAACTGATCAGAGCAGCTATTTTTTTGCAGAACAGTTGCAGCAAATTGTGCAGTTTAGTCGTAAGCGAGGATTAATTGTAACTAGTGGTCCCACGGGTTCAGGCAAAACAACAACGATGTATGAAATTGCCAAAAAAATTGGAGCAGGAAAAATCGTAATGACGATTGAAGATCCTGTTGAAGTACATGAGAGCAGTTTTTTGCAAGCACAGATCAATAATGAGGCCGGCATTAATTATCAGAGCCTATTAAAAGCGGCATTACGGCATCGACCTGATATTTTAATTATCGGTGAAATTCGTGATTCAGGAACAGCGAGACTAGCCATTGATGCTGCATTAAGTGGGCATTTGGTCTTAGCAACGGTGCACGCGAAGAGTACCTTACAGACAATTACCCGACTTGAAGGATTAGGAATTCGCAATGATGAATTAGCTAATTGTTTAACGGCTGTTTCTTATCAGCGCTTGCTACCCAAAAATGGCAGCGGCTTTTCATGCTTGATGGATATCGCTGGTGGACAAGTACTTCAAGATAATTTGATGCGCGATGTTCGTGGCGAATTCGTTTTATGGCAAGAGAATATTATCAAACTTAAAGAGGAGGGAGCCATTGATGAATATGCTTACAGTTTCTTCAAAGAAGGATAAATTAAATGGAGAAGAACAGCTCGAATTCTTAGATTATCTAAAGAGCAGTTTAAAAAACGGCTTTTCTTTGAATAGCAGTTTGGAATTAATGGCAGTTATGTGGCCCAAAAAAAGACAACTATTAATTGCTTTAAATCAGCGAATGCAAAATGGCGGGTCGCTTACAACCGAGCTTTTTCGTTTAGGTTTTTCAAAAACTACGGTTATGCAGATTAACTTGGCATTGAGTCAGGGAAATTTGGTTGAATGCTTGTCGCAGTTGACAATAATTAACCGCCTAAAGAATCAGCAGATTAAAAAGCTGTGGGTAGAACTATCATATCCTTTTGTTTTGGCAGGGATGATGATCGTCTTGCTGCTTTTTATGCAGACTTTCGTTTCTACGCAATTTCAGGAAAGCAGCAATTATACCGGTGACATTATTTTATTATCTTTGGTTGTTATTATTGGCGGCGGAGTATTTTATTTTGCCAAAATGCTGACGCTGCTAGCTAAACAAGATTATGCTTCTCTGAAAAAATTAAGCAAATATGCTTTTATTGGCAAAACTATTAGAACTTATGTCAACTATTTAGTGGTCTACGATATTGGAATGCTGCTTGCGAGTGGTTTTTCGTTGCAGAAAATGTGTGAATACGCTGCTAAGCAGTATGCTGGTTCATTACAGCAATATTTAGGCGAAAAAATCGGTGAAAGATTGAATCAAGGAATAAGTCTAGAAAAAATTATTAAGGAAGAAGATTTTTTGCCTGATAATTTACTGCTATTGTTGCAGAGCGGATCAAAAAGAGACAGCCTCAGCAAACGGTGTCTGCTTTTGGGTCACAGTTTGTTTACAGAATTAACAGGCAGAATTGAAAAGCTCGTTGTTAGCGTGCAGCCATTTTGTTTCATCATTTTAGGGTTATGTATTGTTGGAATGTATTTGAAATTATTGCTGCCAATGTACAGCATGATGCAGGGGATATAACGATGAAAAAGAGAGTTAAAAACTATTTAATTAATTTAATGAAAAAGAGTCGCAAACAATCAGGCTTTACCCTGATTGAAATGGTAATTGTTATTGCGATTATCGTTATGCTTTTAATCATTATCGCGCCAAATTTGGTTAACCAAAGAAATCACGCGCAAAAGAAAACGGATGAAGCGTTTGTTTCGACTTTGCAAACACAGGTTGAACTTTACCAGGACAATCATCCAGGCAAAAAAGTTACCAGTTTGGACGTATTAAAAGATGGTGATTACTTGACTAAGGACCAAGAGAGCAAACTTGGAAAATATGAGATTGATAAAGATGGCAAAGTTAGACAAAAGCAAGAGTAAGGGCTTCACTTTGCTCGAAGCACTGATTACTTTGTTCATCGTATGTCTATTAGCAACTGTTGGCAGTTTGCAGTTAAAAGAATATCGCACACAGCTAGTATTTTATGCCGCTATAGAAAAATTTAGGAACAGCTTTGAACGAGCAAGTCGAATGGCAGTGCTAAAGAATCAAAATGTGTGTATTGATTACAGTGAATATGACCATTGTTTAATAATTAAAAGCAAGAATAGTGAAGAGAGAATAGATATGCCAGCCAACCTCACTATATTCAACAGGAATGCCAACCTTCATAATTATGAAATTCAAAGAAATGGTTCAGTTAGTCCTACTACTTTGCGATTTGCTTATGGCAAATATTCTAAGAAACTGCGAATTCAAATGACTTGGGGAAAGATAATTTATGATGAAGAATAAAGGCTTTTTAATGATTGAAAGCTTGATAGCATTGATGATCACGTTGATTGCACTGACTGCTTTTACAACAATGATTCTTGATAGCAGACAGTTTGAAAAGAAAATTGAGTATCGCAGCGATCGGGCATTGGCGAATTATATGTTGAATGAATTTAAGCTTAAGGAAGTCGTTGTTCATGATCATGTTTTTAGGGAGTAGCATATGAAAGCTAAAAAGGGATTTTTGCTGATTGAAGCAATTTTCTCAGTGTTTATCACTCTGCTAATTGTGATCGCGCTGCAGAATTTGCTGGTTAGTTTAAAAACAGCACGTCATTTAAAGCATCCGGTTAATGAGGTAGCCTTTTCCTACATTCAGTTGAACAATTTTTTAAAAGAGCACGAGTCTTATGTACTGCCTGAATTATCAAATAGCAGAAAAGCGGATTTTTCCGGATTGAAAGACAATAATAAAGTATATGTTTTAGAAAAATATAAAAACATGATCAGGGTAACTACTAATGCAAGTGGACATATGCCTTTATTGTTAAATGTTGATCAAGCAGAATTTGAAACGAGCAAAAACAGAATCAAAATTTTTATTACTGAAGAAGATGGACGAAAGTCAGAATTGTATTTTAAGTTGCGGGAGAAACCGGATGAAGCAAAAGAAGAAAAGAAAGCGGTCAAAGGGAAGCGCACTTCTGAGTAGCATTCTAGTTTTAAGTACTTGTCTATTGTATTTGACTTTTTATCAGCAGATTTTGCATGATACTGTGGAAAGCAATCAAATGATAATTGAATATTTGCGAGATAATTAACTTTACTTGCCACCCTTTGATTCTTTTTATTAAAATAAATAAGGATTAGAAGAAGGGTGAATATGGAAAATTTCGAAAAACTTTTTAACCAATTTTTAGCTTGCGTAACAACCTTGCAAAACGCACTTAATGTTTCTTTTGGCGAAGCATTGACTGAAACCTTTGATAACTTGGAAAATGGCAAGATCAAGGTTGAGATGGGCGCTCCTGATACAGAAACAGTTGCCCAATTAAGCAAAATGTATGCCAAATTGAATTATGAGCAGTTGCCAAAACGCAGCAAAGTCTTGTTTTTTAACTATTTGACTTTAAAAGCGATCAATGACGATGGCCGCAACAGCAATCAAATGTCGACGCCACCAGCTTTGGCAACGGTCATTGCTCTCTTAATGCAGCGACTTTTGCCAGCAGATCAACAGCTGGAAGTAGTTGATCCTGCCTTGGGTACTGGTTCGCTTCTTTATTCGGTCATTAATCAATTAAAGACAGAGAATCATTCCAAGAATCTTTACCAGTTGGCTGGGATCGATAATGATGAGCAAATGCTAGATTTTGCTGATATTGCAGCTCATTTGAGTGAACTAAAGATTGATCTTTATTGTCAAGATGCGATGATGCCTTGGATGACAGAGCCGGCCGATGCTATTGTGTCTGATTTGCCGATTGGTTATTATCCACTAGACAATAATGCTGAGCACTTTGAATTAAAGAATAAAAAAGGACATTCTTACGCTCACTTTTTATTTGTAGAGCAAATCGTTAAAAATCTAAAAGCTGGCGGTTTCGCATTCTTGCTCGTTCCAACAGGGATGCTGCAAGGAAAAGATCGCAATCAATTTATGCCATGGTTGACTAAGAAAGTTTTCCTCAATGCAATTGTTGATCTGCCAGATGACATGTTCAGAAATAAATTTAACCAAAAATCTATTTTAGTTTTCCAGAATCATGGTGATAATGCTAAGGCTAAAGATGTCTTATTAACTAAATTAGACTCACTTAAGAAAGAAGATTCCCTAATCGCATTTAATATTAAACTTAACGAGTGGTATACTAAATCGAGTGATTAGTTTGTGAAAAAAATCATTAGTTGTGGAGGATTTTCTTATGAAGAAAGTATTAGCAATCAACTCAGGTAGTTCTACATTTAAATACAAGCTTTTTTCGGTATCTGATGAAAAGGTACTGGCATCGGGAATGGTTGATCGAGTAGGGCTTGATGGCTCAACCTTTGAAATTAAACTTGCCGATGGTACTAAGCATGTTGAACACGTGAAGATCCCAGACCAAGAAATTGCTGTAAAGCTTTTAATTGAAAACTTGAAAAAGTATAAAGTAATAGATAATATTCATGAAATTATTGGGGTAGGACACAGAATTGTTGCAGGTGGAGAAGATTTTAAAGAATCTACTATCATCACCAAGGACAATATTCAGAAAGTATTCGATTTAACGCAATACGCACCGCTTCACAATATGCCAGAAGCAATGGAAATCGAAGCTTTTATGAATATTTTGCCAGATGTTCCTCAGGTTGGTGTCTTTGATACTTCCTTCCACCAATCTTTGGATCCTGTGCATTATTTGTATTCAATTCCCTATGAATATTATGAAAAATATAAAGTACGTAAATACGGTGCTCACGGAACTTCAGTCCGCTATGTAGTTCAAAGAAGCAGTGAATTATTGCAAAAAGATCCTAAGGATTTGAAACTAATTGTTTGTCACTTAGGCTCAGGCGCATCAATTACGGCTGTTAAGAATGGCAAATCTTATGATACTTCAATGGGCTTCAGTCCATTAGCTGGTATCACGATGTCTACTCGTTCCGGTGATGTTGACCCATCACTTCTTGAATACATTATGAACAAGGAACATTTGGACATTGACCAGATCATTGCCGTGTTAAACAAAAAGTCAGGTTTGCTCGGTATTTCTGGTATTTCTCCAGACATGCGCGATATCAAGACAAGCGATAAGCCACGTGCTAAACTTGCTAGAAAAATTTTCATTAACAGAATTATTCGTTACATTGGCGCATATTATGCTGAAATGGGTGGAGCCGATGCAATTATCTTCACGGCTGGTGTAGGTGAACATGATAAAGGCGTTCGTCAAGCTGTGATGGAACAACTTGCATTCATGGGCATTGATCCAGATCTTGAGGCTAACGAAACAAATGGTGAAAAGTTCATCACCAAGCCTGATTCTAAGATTAAGGTCATGATTGTACCTACTGATGAAGAGTTAATGATTGAACGTGATGTTGCAAGATTGGCCAAATTAGACTAATTAAGCCAAATATTTGAGAACATAGCAATTAATTTGTATAATAGATAATGTTCTCTTTATGGGGATGTTTTTGGGATTCGACAGGCGTAGACTTGCACTGACTGCAATTCGTAGGTTACGTCTACGTAAAAACGTTAATTTAAATTTAACTGCAAAAAACAGTAATTCTTACGCATTAGCTGCCTAATTAGGCGCATGTGTTGCCTTTAACCAGCTTACTCGTGGCCGGTTCTAGGTATCAACATTAGCGAGTTACGTTTAACTACCTCACCTGAATAGTTAGAAAGAGTCTGAGCAGGTTAGCTAGTTCATTCTAGCCCTGTTATATGGCGTTTTGAGCTAGTGAAGTTCAAGTAATATAACTATGATTGTAGAGGTCAGTGATGAGCTGCGTTTGGACAGGGGTTCAACTCCCCTCATCTCCACTAGATACAAAATCGCATTAGATTAATTTCTAATGCGATTTTTTCTTATGTTAAAATTATTAAATGAAAAGCGAAAAGGGTTTCATTTTTGTTTATAGAAAGTATATACTTTATGTGAGGCAAATTTTGATGGAACCAATTTTTTTAACACCATATTTTAGACCCAAAATTTGGGGTGGACGCAAACTAGATACAATTTTTCATTATGATATTCCAGAAGGCAAAGTTGGCGAAGCCTGGATTATTTCTGGATACAAAGATGATGCTTCAACTGTAACTGCAGGACCACTTAAAGGTAAATCATTGAGAGACGTTTACCATGAGAATCCTGAACTTTTTGGCAATCCTAAAGCAAAAGAATTTCCATTATTAGTAAAATTCTTGGATGCCAATGATAACTTATCAGTGCAAGTGCACCCAGATGATGATTATGCAGCCAAAGTAGAACATGATTCAGGCAAAACTGAAAGCTGGTACGTTATGCAGGCTGACCCAGGCGCATATCTTATTTATGGTCACCATGCCAAAACCAGAGAAGAGCTGGCTGATATGATTCATAAAGGCGAATGGGACAAGCTTTTGCGTAAAGTCCCAATCAAAGCTGGCGATTTCTTCTACGTTCCAGCTGGTACCATTCATGCTTTGACAAAGGGCAGTTTGGTAATTGAAACACAGCAATCCAGTGACGTAACTTATCGTCTTTATGATTATGATCGAGTTGATAAAAAGACTGGCAAAAAACGTGAACTTCATACGCAAAAGTCAATTGACGTAACAACAGTTCCGCACGTTGATCCTAAACTTAATGTTCATACTGATAAGGATCAAGATGCTTCAATCAAGACTCTTGTTGAGCCACCAATTTCGCCGTATTTTTACTTATGGCAAATTGATTTGGACGGTACTTGGAAGTCCAGTCTCAAGAATCATCCATATTTGTTGTGTTCTGTAATTAAAGGTTCTGGCAAGCTTGAAGCTGATGGTCAAAGTTGGGATTTAAAGCTCGGAACGAATTTAATTATTCCAGATCAGATGAAAAATTTTGCTCTCACTGGTAAAATGAGAATTATAATGTCTGCTCCAGGTGAAGAATAGACAACAATTTTATTAGGGAAGCGAATTAATAGTGATCTACATAGCTTGTGGTAGCGTAATGATGGCAGTTGGTTTAATTTGGCTGATTTCACCAGCCAAACGACCGAACCAAATTTATGGCTATTTATCATATTTAGCTCAAGTGAATAAGGCAAGTTTTAAATTTGCACAGAGACGAGCAAGTTTATATTGTTTGCTCTTTGGTTTTATTCAATTTGTAATCGGGCTGATTATCCACTTGCTTAATGCGGATCGCTTTTTTCTTATATGGCTGTTGACTTTCTACATTTTCATTATTTTGCCGATAGTCTGGACTGAGAAGAGTCTTCAAAAATTTTTAAAAGCAAGAAATGAGTTGCCACCTGATTATGTTGAGCCAGACAAAGTTAAACATCATCGGACAAAGGGATTTAAAGATTAAGAATGAGTTTAAAAATTTTGATGGTTGAAGATGACACCTCTGTTGCTGAGATGATGGAGATGTTTTTCAAAAAAGAAGGATGGCAGCAAGATGTTGCCGTTGATGGCGTGCAAGCAGTTGAGATGTTTAAAGAGCACGCCTCAGAATACGATTTGATTACTCTAGACTTGAACCTGCCTAAAAAAGATGGCATTCAAGTTGCTAAAGAAGTTAGACAAATTTCACCTACAGTACCAATTATTATGCTGACGGCACGGGGAAGCGAAGCTGATCAAGTTCTAGGCTTGGGCGTTGGTGCTGACGACTATGTATCAAAGCCATTTAGTCCAATTGCATTGATTGCTCGTATTAAGGCGCTGCATCGACGCGTAATGATGGATGAGCCTACCAATAATGCTGTTAACAAGCAAGTTAACAATGATTATGATATTCAAACGCAGCATCTTAAAATTTCAAAATCAAGAAGAGAAGTTCTGTTTAATGGCAAATCAGTGACAACTTTGACGCCTAAGGAATTTGATCTGTTATTTACGATGGCACAAAAGCCTAAGCAGGTCTTTTCACGGGACCAATTATTGGAACTGGTATGGGGATATGAGTATTACGGTGAAGAGAGAACGGTTGATGCTCATATTAAGAAATTGCGGCAAAAACTTGAAAAAGTCGGTCCTCAAGTTATTCAAACTGTCTGGGGTGTCGGCTACAAATTTGATGATTCGCAGGTTGAATAATGAAACTTATTTATCAGCACATGCTCAGTTTCTTATTGATTATCATTACTTCAGTTTCAATTATTGGCTTCGCTGAAATTGATTACGTTCGCAATCAAGCTTATGAGCAAAATTTTGGGCGAATGGAAAGCTATGGTAATGCGATTGGTGAATTGGCTGCAACAGAAGGCAGTGGCAAAAAGGCAACGCTGGATACGACTTTTTTAAATCAATTGCAGTTTATTCTTAGTGCTGAGCATGTTCACTTTCGAATTTTTAACACGAAAAATAAACAGATCTATCCTCAAACCACAATCACTTTTAAGTTGCCCAAGAACGTTTATGATTCTTTGAAAAAAGGTCAGGAAATTCGAATTCGCAACAATAATCAGGAAAGCGCGTATATGGGGCAAACCAAATACGCTTATACCGGTGTCTTGATGCCTTGGTTTAGCAAGCAGAAACTGATTGGGATCATTTGGATCGGTTCGACAGTTCGCAATGTTGAACGACCAATCACTATGGCAAAGAAAAACTTGATCAATGCCTTAATTATTACTTTGGTAGTAGGATTAATCTTAAGTTTAATTTTGGCATACTACTCAACCAGCAAAATCAAACGCCTTTCAAGGGCAACGGAAAAAGTTGCCGCCGGAGATTTTGATGTTCAAATTGAACATAAGGATCATGATGAAATCGATCAGTTGGCAGCCAATTTTAACCGCATGGTTCGAAAATTAAAGAAGTCGAATGAAGAGGTCAAAGCGCAGGAAGAACGACGTGACCAATTTATGGCCGATGCGGCTCATGAGATGAGAACACCGCTAACTACGATTAATGGAATTTTGGAAGGTTTGCAATATGATGCAATTCCTGAAGAATCTAAGCCTAAATCCATTGCTTTAATGCGCCGAGAAACTAAAAGATTGATTAGACTGGTCAATGAAAATTTGGATTATGAGAAGATTCGCAATAACCAAATTATGTTGATCAAGACTAACTTTGATGCCTGCAAAGTGTTGCATGATTTGCAAACTCAATTGGAACAAAATGCTAAAAAGGCTAATGATCAATTGATTTTAGATGTTCCAGCTGAATTGCCGATTTATGCAGATCATGATCGTTTTACTCAAATTATGGTTAATCTGATTCAAAATGCAATTCAATTTACCCATGATGGCAAAATTACAATCAAGGGTCGTCGTTTGCCACATGCCTGTGAATTGCAGGTAACTGATAATGGGATCGGGATGAGCCCAGAACAGACTAAATATATTTTTGAACGCTTCTTCAAAGCAGACCCATCAAGAGCACGTTTGGGGACAGGTGAATCTGGCTTAGGATTATCAATTGTTTCATCCCTGATTAAGCAGCACGGCGGGAAGATTTCGGCTAAATCCAAGCCCCAAGAAGGATCAACCTTTACAGTCATTATTTATGACAAAGGTTATGAGCAATTTGTTGCAAAAGAAAACGACTAGTATTACTAGCCGTTTTTTTCTTGCTATTTTTTATTTTTGCTTGAGCTTGAACTGCTCTTGCTGGAATTCAAATGGTTGTTGAGAACGGATGAGGGTATCTTATTTATTTCATCTTGCCGATTCTTCAATTGAATTGCATCAGTTGAATAAAGCTTTGTTGTTGAGCCGTGATGTTGACTGTAGAGTGAAGTCGACTTTCCAGCTAATTGATTTCTGATTTGAATCATTTGCTGATAATTGGTGAAGTAATCGTATTGATTTGGATTTACTGGTACAAAACCAGCAGGCGTGTAAAAGCGAAGTAAATTATGGGTGTTCAGCTGATCTGAATATTTAAGTGATTTCTTCGCTTGTGCTGCCAAATAGGCGATCTCTTTCTTTTCTTGGGCGGTGTAATGCAAAATTTGCTTGCCGCTCTTGCGATCGTAAACAGTGCCTTTGATGCCTTTACCACCAATGATTACGTATTTTTCACTAACAATGGTTCCGTTACGAAAGACAACCCATTTTTTGTAATCTGAGGAGAATAGATCACTACCAAATTGGATATAGTTCTTTGTATTTACGCCTAACAGGTGAAGCAAGGTTGGCAAAACGTCGATTTCGCCTGAAATCTCATTATTGCGGTATCCTTTCAAGTTTGGCGCAATAATCATGAACGGAACACGCTGCATTTGAACATTGTTAAATTCATTCCAAGTATCAGCACTTTCGCCAATAATTGGAGCCAGCGTTTGATTTTCAGAATTGCTCAAACCGTAGTGGTCACCATAGATGACAACCATTGTATTTTTGTACAGGCCTGATTTTTTCAAATAATTAAAGAATTCATGGACTGCCTGATCCAGATAATGAGCTGTCTGGAAATAGTTGTTGATCGTTGTGTCTCTAGTTGAGGTGGTCTTGAAGTTAGGGTCCAAATCCTCAGCATCCATCGTGAATGGAATATGGTTGGTGACAGTGATGTATTTGCAATAGAAAGGCTGCTGAATTTGCTCAAGGTACTTAATGCTTTCAGCAAAAAGCAGCTTGTCCTTTAGACCATAGCCGATTTTATCAGTTCTAGCCGAGCTGAAATAATTCTGGTCAAAGAAATAGTTGTAGCCCATGTTCTTGTAAACACTGCTGCGATTCCAGAAAGTTCCGACATTTCCGTGGAAAACAGCGGAAGTGTAATTTTGCTGTTTTAATATCTGCGGTGCAGCCTGAAATGTGTTTTCTGATCCCAATGACGTAAATAAAGAACCATCAGAAATACCATAAGTACTGGTTTCGAGCATGTTTTCCGCATCACTGGTTCGACCTAGACCAACTTGGTGGTAGAAGTTGCTGAAACTAATCGTGTGCTTGCCTGAATAGAGAGAATTTAAGAATGGTGTTACTTCTTTGCCGTTAACTTTTAAATTAATTAAAAATTGCTGGAAGCTCTCAAGGTGAATGATAATAACATTCTTGCCCTTTTCAATACCGAACATGCTTGAATTTGGCTTGGCGTAGTTTTGCTGAGTGTATGAAATGATGCTGTTCAGATCAGATGCACTGGCATTTTTAGTATCTTGTACCGTCTGCGCACTCTTGATTCCGTCATAGGTCGTATAAGCATCAATTCCTAAGTATTTAACGACGTAAGAGCGATCAAAAATATTGCGCAAAAGTCTTGGACGAGACGATTCTGCTAAAAACATATTAAAACCCACCAGAAATGCTCCTACCGAGGTAATTGCAAATGGTGTGAGCAAACCATAGGATTTTTGATCAATCTTAATCTTTTTAAAAATCAGAAGCAGAATGACGACAATCAAATCAATCCAGATGATGATATCGCTTGGTTGTAAAAGTGCGACAGAGCTTTTACCCAAACCTGGAGCCACTTTGCTTGCATTAGTGATGGTTTTGACTGTCAAAAAGTCTGTAAACTGCCGGTAATATAGAACATTTGCGAATAAAAGAATCGTATTTAGACAGTCCATAACCAGCATCATGATATAGGAAACAATTGGCTTTGGAAAATAAAATCCAATGCTGATAAGCAGTACTGCCGTACCGATTGGACTCAGCCACATGATGATATGTTGATAAGGATCTCCTAAACCTAAGCTGAAATCACAGTAGGCAACGAAGAGATATTTGAGCCAAAACAGGAAGACAAGCAGCGTCAAAAAACCTGTTCTGGTTTGAATAAACTTGATTAAGCTTTGTTTTTTCAAAATGAAGTTCTCCTTTGAATATGTTAATTTTAAAGGTTCAATTCGTTTAAAACAATCTTTTGGTCAGAGTTAGTTTTTTCTTAATAATTAAAGTCCCTAAAAATGAGTATAATTTATTTTAGAAATTAATTGCAGAGGAAAAGCAAAGCATGCTGTTTTTGGGACCACTTTATAATTTTTTATCAGCTTTATATGCCACTAGAATAAATCATTTTGCTTTAATCAAACTGACATTGCTCGCATTAGACAAAACGATTTTTTATTTTTTGATTTTTGCAGTTATCAGATTGATCTGGCTTTTATGCGTTAGACGCAGAAGATCAATTCCTTCGGAGGCCAGCGTATGGCTTCTTGTTTTTTATATTATTTTTGTCTTAATGTTTACTACATTTAGAGAATCCTATTTCCCTTGGCAGCTGAACTTTTATTTCAATCGGCCACTTAGCGATATCAACTTTGTCTTTTTAAAAGAAACATGGAAAATGGTTTATGCTCAAAGCAAAGTAGATTTTATTTATAACTGCTTCGGTAATATTTTATGTTTCTTGCCCCTTGGAATTTTAACGCCAATCGTTTTTTCAAAGAAGCAAAGTTTTATTAAAGTTATTGGCGCCGGAATTCTTTTTTCAATTATGATTGAAACTTTGCAATTCTTGCTTGAAACAGGAGTTTCAGATATCGATGATGTTTTCTTTAATACTTGTGGCATGGTAATCGGTTACTTGATTTATCTGTTAGGGAAAAAACTTATCAAATAATCAATTGTTTGACTGGTATTCGAGAAATAAGATTGCTAAAATAGTCTTGTGAAATAAATAATTTTATCTAGTTAGGAAGCAGATTTATGAGTTTAATTAAATTTGATAGTAGTAAATTAACACCATTTGTTCATGAAAATGAATTAGGCGAAATGCAAGCTATGGTTAATGCTGCTAACACTGAACTCCGTGAAGGTACTGGTGCTGGTAACGATTTCCGTGGCTGGGTTGATTTGCCAGTTGATTATGACAAGGATGAATTTGCCCGTATCAAGAAGGCTGCCAAGAAGATTCAAAACGATTCAGATGTTTTGATTTGTATCGGTATTGGTGGTTCTTACCTTGGTGCTCAAGCTGCAATTGAATTCTTGAACAGCAACTTCTACGGCAAGGAAAAGAACGATAACCCAATCGTTGTCTTCTGTGGTAACTCACTTTCAGGTTCATACCTTTACGACCTTATTAAATGGTTAGGCGACAAGGACTTCAGCATTAACGTAATTTCTAAATCTGGTACTACTACTGAACCTTCAGTAGCATTCAGAATTTTCAAAGACAAGTTGATCAAGAAGTACGGTAAGGAAGAAGCTGCAAAGAGAATTTACGCTACTACTGACCGTAAGAAGGGTGCTCTTAAGACCGAAGCTGACGCAGAAGGTTACGAAGAATTCGTAGTTCCAGATGATGTTGGTGGTCGTTACAGTGTTCTTTCAGCTGTTGGTTTGCTTCCAATCGCTGCTTCAGGTGCTGATATTGATGAATTGATGAAAGGTGCTGCTGATGCACGTGCTGATTACACTGACACTGACTTAAGCAAGAACTCACCATATCAATATGCTGCACTTCGTAACATTCTTTACCGTAAGGGTTACACTACTGAAATTGTTGAAAACTATGAACCAAACCTTAGAATGTTTGGTGAATGGTGCAAGCAATTGATGGGTGAATCAGAAGGTAAGGACCAAAAGGGTATTTACCCATCTAGTGCAAACTTCACTACTGACTTACACTCACTTGGTCAATACATCCAAGAAGGTCTTCGTAACTTATTCGAAACTGTTATTCGTGTTGAAAACCCACGTCACGACGTTAAGATTCCTGGCGATCACAAGAACTTGGATCAACTTAACTTCTTGGAAGGCAAGAGCTTGAACTACGTAAACGACCGTGCTTACGAAGGTGTTGTTTTGGCCCACACTGATGGTGGTGTTCCTGTAATGACTGTTAACATTCCAGACCAATCAGTACATACTTTGGGTTACATGATTTACTTCTTCGAATTAGCAATTGGTATTTCAGGTTACTTGAACGGTATTAACCCATTCAACCAACCAGGTGTTGAAGCATACAAGCGTAACATGTTTGGTCTTCTTAACAAGCCAGGCTACGAAAACTTACACGATGACTTAGCTAAGCGTCTTTAATATCGCGTATACTCAGTACAACCATTAACTGTTGTACGATTAATGTGATTACACTTGTGTGATCAAAGAAAGGGTAGAAGCATTCAGCTTCTACTCTTTTTTGATTTAGAGAGGAAATGATAAAGTGAAGGAAAAAGAAGTTACCGCAAAACATGTTTTAGCAATTATTTCTTGTGCCTTAATGGCCTTTATTAGTATTTTGACAGAGACCAGTTTGAATGTAACTTTTCCAACTTTAATGAAGATTTTTAAGGTTAGTTTAGGAACAATTCAATGGACGACAACCGGTTATCTCTTGATGATCGCAGTTATTATTATTGCTTCGTCCTATTTAAATGAACGTTTTTCTGCACGTCAATTATTCTTGACTGCCGCAATTACATTTATTCTTGGTTCATTAATTTGTGGTCTAGCAAATAGTTTCCCAGTTTTATTGATTGGACGTCTAATTTCATCTTTTGGTGTGGGACTTTCAATTCCGCTTTTATTCAATTTAGTCGTTGAATTAATGCCAAGATCAAAATGGGGCTTCTGGATGGGGATTGCCGGTCTGGTAATTGCCTTAGCACCAGCCTTAGGACCAACCTTTGGTGGGACAGTAATTTATTACTGGAACTGGCGCTTAATCTTCCATATTGTAATTTGCATTGGTGTTATTGTTTTAATCCTGGGCGCATTTGCTGTTGAAAAGTATCACCCAAAGAAAAATATTTCTTTTGACTGGGGCAGATACGTCGTTATTGCTTTAGCCCTGGTCGTATTTAATCTTGGCTTTAACCAAATTGAAAATGGGTTGACTAATATTTGGTTCTGGCTAGGGATGATTGCAACTGTATTTTTAGTGTGGCTTTTCATTCATTTATCAAAGACCAGTACTAAGAAATTAGTAAATTTGGCAGTATTTAAACGCAAAGCATTTATTTATGCATTAATCGCATATTTTAGCTTACAGTTTATTAATATCGGAATTAGTTTTGTACTTCCAAACTATGCGCAAATTGTCGGCGGTTCAACTTCATTAATCGGTGGTTTAATTTTGCTTCCTGGTAGTATTATTTCTTCAATTTTCAATCCAATCTTTGGTAGATTTTATGATACTCATGGTGCTAAAGCAGCTTTATATACAGGTTCTATCATGTTTATTATTGCCAGTGTTTTGTTTATAATTTTTGGCTTAAACTTAACAACGATAATGCTGATGATCTTCTATACTGTTTTGATGTTAGGACACAGAATGTGTTTCAACAATACGATGGCTGAAGCGATGAAAGTTCAAACCAATCAAATGAGAACAGATGCGACAGCCGTTTTTGAAACCACGCAGCAATATGCAGGTTCAATGGGAACAGCTGTAATGGCGGCAATAATTTCTATTTGGCAAAATCGTGCTGGCAACTACCGCGTTTTAACTAGTCAAGGCAGTGAAGCTGCATTTTGCTTTATTGCAATTTTGTCAATTGTCATTCTTTTCTGCTATTGGAAAATGTTTAGTCTAGAAAATAAGCCAAAAGACTAAAATAGGTTTATAATTAAAATGAATGAAAAAGAATTGTGAGAATAAAAAAGAGCGACTGGACACCAGCCGCTCTTTTTATTTGGAATTTTCTTTTAGAAAACTTTGAATGATTTTTTCGCGCATTGCTAAAAAAATAGTATTGTGTCCTGACGGGTGAACGCGATTAGTCAATAAAATCAATCCAGAACGTTTCAATCGATCAAGAATAATCAACGTACCAGTGAAACCAGTATGCAAAATAATCGGATAATGAAGCTTGGGATCAAAGCGCAAATCCCATCCCCAGGATCTAGGCTTTACATTTACAGCATTTTTATTGTCAAATAACAGGCTGACAGTTTGTTGACTATATGGCAGGATAGTTTTATCCAGTCCTAAATAGCCGCGTGCCAGCTTAATTAAATCGCCCATGCTGGAGAATAAACCAGCTGATCCGCAGTCGTTGCCTAGTTGTCTGGCTTTAGGATCATGGGGAATGCCTTGCAGAACCTCACCATTAACAATTGCCGTTGGAACGCAGTCCTTTTTTATCGGATGAAATGTAGTGTGCGTAAGCCCCATAGGTTTAATCACCTCTTGCATTGCTACATCTTGAACCGGGGCGCCAAAAATTTTTTTAATGACCAAGCCTAATAGAATAAAATTGGTGTCTGCGTAGCGCATTTTAGCTTTGAATTCATCTGTTACGGGCAAATGGATAATCGCATCTAGCAACTGATCATGATCTAGTTGATCACGGTTGGGGATCCAGCCGCGAATACCGCTCGTGTGAGTTAATAAATGAAATAAACGAATGCGTTGATCGCTAAATTCTGGAATAAATTGATGCAATGGCTCAGAGAAATTAATTTTTCCCTGATCATATAGTTTGAGCAAAACATTTTCAGTGGCAATTACTTTAGTCAAACTAGCCAAATCGTATTCAGCAAAAGGACTAAGTTGGGTCACTGTCGGATAAATGCTTGCAAAGCCGACAGTCGAAGTAAAGACTTGTTTATCCTTGATAAAAGCGTAATTAACGCCTGGGACAACTCGTTCCGTAACCATCGATTCAATTAAATTTTGCGTTGCGAAGTAATCGATCATAAAATTTTCTACCTCATTAATAATTATTATAGAGAAAGCAGCTTGACAAGGCTAGCAGAAAAAAGGATAATAACAACTGTTAAGTTTGCCCGTTGGTCAAATGGTTAAGACGCCACCCTCTCAAGGTGGAGTTACGAGTTCAATTCTCGTACGGGTGATTAGCACTGGGATGTAGCCAAATTGGTAAGGCACAGGATTCTGGTTCCTGGACGTTTGGGTTCGAGCCCCAACATCCCAATATTTAGTAAATGTCTTAGTATTGAGTTATTACAAAGCTTGATATTAAGGCATTTTTGTTTATAAAAAAAGAGCTGATCATTTGATCAGCTCTTTTAATTTTGTAGCTGTTACATTCCAGCCTTGATAATTTTCTTTTCCGCCATTGCCTTACGCAGGGCAAGCATTGCTGTGTAAGTTGATAAGATATAAACCTTTTTGGTTGGCAATTTAGTAATTTCTTCAATTAAACTGTCATCATCCGGATTGGTAAGCATGGTGCCAGGTTCAAAGCCTGAAACTTCCAATCTGAAGCCCATATCATGCCAGCGTTGACCACCAACTAGAACTCGCTTGATTTTCTTCTTGTCCAAGCCTTCGTAGTCAGCATCCCAAATCCAAGAAGTATCAATTCCATCGGCATGGTTGGCATTTAATAAAGTTACCAACGAATAATCATCTTTTTCTGTATTCAACATATGGAGAACTTCATCAAGTCCAACCGGGTTTTTAACCAGAATCAAATCGATTTCTTTATTGCCATATTTTATCAATTCTTGACGACCAAAGATTCGTTTGTTTTCGGCAAAAGCAGCAGCAACTTCTTCATCGCTTAAACCAAATTCACGAGCTACGGAGTAGGCAGCTAGTGCGTTGTAAATATTGTATGTGCCACCAATATTAATAGCGTACTCTTTTTCACCCATTTTGAATTTTAATGAATTTGGCGTTTGATCGATAATTTCGTTGACTGTGTAAGTTAGTTTTGGTCGATGATAGCTGCAGTTAGGACAGAAGAAATCACCTAAATTGGCGTAAATGCGTTCATGATAGTGCAAGATGTGATCGCATTTAGGGCATAAGACACCATCTGTATTAACAGGTGCTTTAAAATCATTTGTTTCAAGATCATCTGCCAATTTAAAACCGAAGTAGATTTTTGGATTAGGCAAGTCAACAGAAGAAAAAATGCTTGCATCCCCGTTGGCGATTATCTTTGCCTTGGGTGCCAACTTAATCCCGTTGACGATTTTATCGTAGGTGGTGTAGATTTCACCATAACGATCCATTTGGTCACGGAAAATATTGGTCAAAACAAATGCGGATGGATGAAGCAGTTTAGTTACCATTTTGACATTGGCTTCGTCTACTTCAAGCACAGCTATTTTGCGTTGCACACGTTTATGCTTGTGAGCTAAAAATGCTGTTACGATTCCTTGCTGCATATTTGAACCAGAAGGATTGGTAAGAATATCACCATATTTTTTCTTTAAAGATTCCACAATTAATGCGGTGGTCATAGTTTTTCCATTGGTCCCGGTTACGATGATTGTTTCGTAGCCTTTGGCTAATGAATTTAAAACTTGCGGATCAATTTTCATAGCTAGCTTGCCAGGGAAACTGGTTCCGCCTTTAAGAACATTATGTAAGAACCAATAAGATGCCTTTCCAGCAACTTTGGCAATTCCTGATTTAAAACTCATATAATTTTCCCCACTAATAAAACTAGTTTTTACTATAGCATATAGCAGAAGTTAAAAGTAGATTTTTACGTTAGTTTCAATGCATAAAATTTAATTTTCATCTATACTATAAAACGGATATTTTAATAAAGGGGAGTCACAATGGCACAGTTATTTTTCCGTTATGGTGCAATGAGCAGTGGCAAAACAATTGAATTTCTTAAAGTTGCCCATAATTATGAAGCTCAAGGCAGAAAAATCGTTTTAATGACAAGTGGTTTGGATGATCGTGCCGGAGTAGGTACGGTTTCTTCAAGGATCGGCTTGCATCGGAAGGCAATTCCAGTTACCTCAGAAATGAATATTTTTGACTATGTAAAAAATAAAAATGAAAAGGATGTTGCCTCTGGAGCAGGAAAAGTTGCTTGCGTCTTGATTGATGAAGCACAATTTTTAAAAAAACATCATGTCATAGAATGTACTAAAATTGTTGATGAACTAAAAATTCCGGTGATGACTTTCGGCTTAAAACAAGATTTTCAGAATCATTTATTTGAGGGCAGTGAAAATCTGCTGATTTATGCTGATAAGATTGACGAAATGAAAACAATTTGTCACTATTGCGGTCACAAGGCTACAATGAATTTGCGTGTAAACGATGGTAAGCCTGTTTATGAAGGCGAACAAGTTCAAATTGGTGGCGATGAAAGCTATTACCCTGTTTGTCGCTTTCATTATTTCCACCCAGGACAAAATAGAAAATAAAAGGAGACGAGTTTATGGATAAGGTTATGGCACAACTGGAAGGCTTGGCTGCTCACTATGAAGAACTCCAAGAAATGATGGCCGATCCAGAAGTAATCAATGATACTAAGCGCTACATGGAAGTTTCAAAAGAAGAAGCTGACTTGCGTGAAGTTGTTCAAAAATACAAGAAATATAAAGCAGATCAAAAAGAAATCGCTGATAATAAAAAGATCATTTCCGACGAAAGCGATGCAGATTTAGTAGAAATGGCAAAGGAAGAAAATTCTGAATTAGAAAAAGAGCTTCCTGAACTAGAAGAGCAAATCAAAATTTTAATGCTTCCTAAGGATCCAAACGATGACAAAGATATCATTATGGAAATTAGAGGAGCAGCTGGTGGTGATGAAGCATCATTATTTGCTGGCGATTTATTGAGAATGTATGAAAAATACGCTGAACGTCAAGGATGGAAAGTCTCCATGGTTGATTCAGAGCCAACTGAGGTTGGTGGCTATAAGCGGGTTGCCATTATGATTGCTGGCGATAAGGTCTACTCCAAATTAAAGTATGAAAATGGTGCGCACCGTGTTCAAAGAATTCCAGTAACCGAATCTCAAGGTCGTGTTCATACTTCAACTGCTACTGTTGCTGTAATGCCAGAATATGAGCAAGTTGATATTGATTTGGATCCAAAAGACATCAGAGTGGATGTTTATCGTTCCAGTGGTGCCGGTGGTCAGCACATTAACAAAACCTCAAGTGCCGTTAGAATGACTCACTTGCCAACTGGTATTGTTGTAGCTATGCAGGATCAACGTAGTCAGCAGCAAAACCGTGAGAAAGCGATGCAGATTTTGAAATCTCGTGTTTACGATTATTATGAAACGCAAAATCGTGACAAATATGATGCTAAGCGTAAAAATGCCGTAGGTACGGGGGATCGTTCTGAAAGAATTAGAACTTACAACTATCCTCAGAACAGAGTTACTGATCACCGGATTGGTTTAACTATTAACAAGCTAGACCGGGTAATGAACGGTGAACTTGATGAGATTATTGATGCTTTGATCCTTTACAATCAAACTAAGCAGTTAGAGGAGCTTGCTGATAAGAATGCCCAAAACATTAAAAGATATTCGCATTAAAGCAGGAGAAACGGCAGATCAAGCTCGACCGGAAGATATTGATTACGTTCTGGGTGAAAGATTAGGACTTACTCCTAGCGAATTTGAATTAAAGCAGGATCTAGAGCTGAGCGATGCACAAGTTAAGCAAGCAAACAAGGACATTAAAAAATTAGCTAAGGGCATTTCCCCACAATATATTTTGGGCTATGCCTGGTTTTTGGGCTACAAAATTATGGTTCAACGCGGCGTTTTAATCCCTCGTTTTGAAACTGAGGAATTAGTCGAATGGGCACTAAAATCCTTGCATAACGGCGATCAAGTGCTTGATTTAGGGACAGGTTCAGGTTGTATTGCAATTGCATTAGCTAAAGAAGCTGAGAAAAAACATATTGCTGATTTGCACCTGACAATCTCAGACGTTACTGATACTGCTTTAAGAATTGCGGAAGAAAATTTGCTCACTTACAGTGTTGATGCCTTGGTTCGTAAGGCTAACTGCTTAATCGGCTTGGCTAAATTCGACAAAATTATTTCTAATCCGCCGTATATTAAAAAATCCGAAGTAAAAGATATGGATCAAAACGTTTTGCAGAACGAACCTGATACAGCTCTATTTGGCGGCGATGATGGGCTTGATTTTTATCGTAAATTCGCTAAAGAGGTCCGTGATCATATCAATAGTCACGGTGAGTTTTTCATGGAATTTGGTTTCAGTGAAGAACAGCAATTGCGTGAACTTTTTAATGCAGAACTTTCGGATTTTGAAATTGAGTTTAGAAAAGACATGGCTGGTAAACCACGTATGATTCATGGAAGGTGGAAGAAATAATGGAAACTAAGATTTTTTCTGAAGAACAAATTGATGATGCAGTGAAGTTGCTGGCAAAAGGTGAATTAGTAGCTTTTCCAACCGAAACGGTTTATGGCTTAGGAGCAATTGCCACTAATGAAAAATCTGTTAAGGGCGTTTATGCTGCCAAAGGGCGTCCCAGCGATAATCCTTTGATTGTAACCGTCTCCGATGAAGATATGATGCGCCGTTATGCCAAAGAAGTTCCTGAAAGAGCAGAAAAGCTGATCAAGCATTTTTGGCCAGGCCCTTTGACTATTCTTTTGTTTGTTAAACCTGGTTCCTTGCCAGATGCTGTTACTGGCGGCTTGGATACAGTTGCCTTTAGATGCCCTGATGATAAGCTTACTCATACTTTAATTAAAAAGCTCGGATATCCAATCGTTGGCCCATCAGCCAATACTTCTACTAAGCCAAGTCCAACTACTGCACAACATGTCTATCACGATCTTAAGGGCAAAATTGCTGGT
This sequence comes from Lactobacillus sp. UBA5813, assembly GCF_002417895.1. Lineage (NCBI taxonomy): Bacteria > Bacillati > Bacillota > Bacilli > Lactobacillales > Lactobacillaceae > Lactobacillus > Lactobacillus sp. UBA5813. The sequence goes on along the minus strand of NZ_DICZ01000021.1, from coordinate 28,055 downwards.
ATTATTGATGGCGGTCCAACTCGGGTAGGTCTTGAATCAACAATTATTGATTTGTCCGTAAAAACACCGATTGTATTGCGTCCGGGTGAAATTACTCCGGAAGAACTTTCTGAAGTTTTAGGTGAAAAAGTTTTAATCAACACGGGCAAGGTGTCAAACAAAGAAATCCCTAAGGCACCAGGAATGAAATACCGGCATTATGCTCCAAGCGCACCAGTCATGGTCATTGATCACCCAGAGGATTTTGCTAAAATCGATTTGAATGAAAATACTGGCGTTATGGCAACAAAAAATGTATTAGCTAAAATTGACTTGCCACAAGAAAATAAATTCAACTTGGGTGATGATTTAATTCAAGCTGATCATAATTTGTTTGGCGGCTTGCGTTATTTCGATGATAAGAAAAATATTCATCAAATTTATGTTGAAGGTTTTGATGAAGGAGAAGCTAGTCTAGCTTACATGAATCGACTTAACAAAGCAGCAGCTGGTCATCATTTTAATAAATAAACATAGCAAAGGGCTTTAAACCCTTTGCTTTTTTGATAAAATAATGTTGACGTTAATTTGTTTTAAATTAGGAGGCAGTCACAACATGGGAAAATTTGTAGTTTTAGATCACCCATTGATCCAACATAAATTAACGATCATTCGTCGTAAAGAAACTGGTTCAAATGAATTTCGCCGGATCGTCGGTGAAATTGGTGGTTTAATGACATATGAAATTACCAGAGATTTACCATTGAAGGATGTCGAAATCGAAACTCCAATTGGTAAAACCACACAAAAAGAAATTGCGGGCAAGAAATTAACGATTGTTCCAATTTTGCGTGCAGGTATGGGAATGCTTAATGGTGTTCTTGAAATGGTACCTACTGCTAAAGTTGGCGTAATCGGAATGTACCGTGATGAAAAGACTCTTAAACCACATGAATACTTCTGCAAGATGCCAAAGGACGTTTCAGAACGGGAATGCTTAATTGTTGACCCAATGCTTGCTACTGGTGGTTCAGCTATTGATGCTATTGGCGCATTAAAGAAGCGTGGCGTTAAGGAAATCAAGTTAGCAGTTTTGGTTGCTGCACCAGAAGGTGTTAAAGCTATTCGTGAAAAATATCCTGATGTTGATATTTATGCAGCAGCTGAAGACGAAAAATTGCTTGATAACGGCTATATTTTCCCAGGCTTAGGGGATGCCGGTGACCGTATCTTCGGTACTAAATAATTCGTTATTTAATCTGAAAAAAACGACTTAAATGCGCTTTCATTTTTCACAAAGCTAGCTTTTGGTGTTAATATGATAACGTGTTCGAGTTTATTCAGCACGAAGAAGGGAGGTCACGAAGTAATGGAGAAACCACTTGTTTTTGAGTTCTTGGGCTTAAAATTCGATCTCGTAGGGATTATTGGCTCAACGCTAATGGCACTAGCGGTTTTGTTTATCTGCATTTGGCTTTCAAGAAAAGTTGAATTAAGACCAAACAAAAAGCAAAATGTGATTGAATATCTGCTCGATTTTACTAACGGAATCGTTAAAGACAATGTTAGTGATCCCGATGCACAAAAACACTTATCACTTTATGCTTTTGTTCTTTTCTTATTCATTTGGTTTATGAACCAATTGGGTATGTTCTTGGAAGTTAAAGTAGGTGATTGGATGGTTATTAAATCACCAACCGCTGATCCTGTAGCGACAATGTCGTTTGCAATGATGACCTTGCTTTTATCATTTACATTTGGGGTGCAAAAATTCGGTGTAGGTGGATACTTGCGAAATTACACTGCCCCAGTTGGATTCTTACTTCCAATCAATTTGATTGAAGAGTTTACTAACTTTTTGACTCTGTCATTACGTTTGTATGGGAACATCTATGCTGGTGAAGTTTTGCTAACTTTGCTAGGAGACCGACTTGCAATGAGCGGCGGTATCCCAACTATAATTTTAGCGGCTCCATTGGCCATGATTTGGCAAGGTTTCTCTGTCTTCATTGGCTCTATCCAGGCATATGTATTTGTAACTTTATCAATGGTTTACATTGGTAAGAAAGTTGCAAAAGAATAATTTTTGGAGGTTTATTTTATGTCAGAAGCATTTAAATATCTTGCTGCATCAATTGCAGCTGGTTTAGCAGCCTTAGCTGCTTCCTTCGGTAACGGAAAGGTTATTTCAAAGACCATTGAATGTATGGCTCGCCAACCTGAAAGTGCCGGCAACTTAAGAGCTACTATGTTTATTGGTGTTGGTTTGATCGAAGCCGTTCCTATCTTGGCTATCGTTGTTGCCTTCTTGATTCTTTTCCTTTAATAATTTGTCAATCGAGAAGATTCAGGTATTAAAGAGAGAAGGGCAGTAAATGACTTTTGAAACATTATTTGCAGCCTCACATGTATACATAGGTAACACTATCTGGTATCTTGTTGTTTTTGCCATCTTAATGCTTTTAGTTAAGCATTATGCTTGGGGCCCTGTCTCAGACATGATGGAAAAACGGCGGCAAAAAGTTATTGAAGACTTGGATTCAGCTGAAAGCAATCGTAAGAAAGCCGAAACTTTGGCTAACGAACGAGAAGCTGCTTTAAAGAATTCAAGACAAGAAGCAACTCAAATTCTCTCTGACGCCAAAACGAATGCGCAAAAGATAGGCAGTCAAATTGTAGCTGACGCTAACAATGACGCAGCATCAATTCGTAAGAAGGCTGAAGCTGATGCTAAAAAGGCTAAGGCTGATGCGATTAATGATGCTCGCAGACAAGTTGCAGATATTTCAGTTGCGATTGCTGAAAAGGTAATTGCAAAGAATTTATCTGCTGAAGACCAAAAAGATTTAGTCGACCAATTTATTAAGGGGCTGAATGATTAATGGCTTTAAGTAGAGAAGAAATAGCTGCGCGTTACGGTGCTGCTTTGTTTGGCTATGCGCAAGACATGAAAGTCTTAGATCCGATGTTTTTTCAATTGCAGGAACTGAAAAAAGCAATTGAAGAAAATCCTGCAATTGTCGGAGTTTTAAGCGATCCAATTTTAAACAAAGATGAGAAAAAGAAGACTTTGGAAGCCATCGAAAAAGATTTTTCCGATGAAATCCAAGGATTTCTGAATCTTTTACTTGAATATGATCGGTTTGAATATATCATTCCAATTATTGATCGCTTTGATGACTTTTATGATCAAGAAAAGTTAATCGCATCCGGCACTGCAACTACGGCAGTTAAGTTAGATGATGATCAACTTAAGCGTTTGGGTGATAGCTATGCTAAAAAGTATCACCTAAATGCTGTGCGTCTTGAGAATCAAGTTGATCCAAGTATTTTAGGCGGCGTGATTTTACAAGTAAAAGATCGCGTGATCGATGGATCGGTTAAAAATAAACTGAAGAAGATCCGTGCGCAATTAATTGATGAAAATTAAAAGAGGTGAAACCATTGAGCATTAAAGCGGAAGAAATTAGCTCTTTGATCAAGCAACAACTTGAACACTACGATGATAAGCTCGACGTCAACGAAGTTGGTGTTGTAACTTACGTAGGTGATGGTATCGCCCGGGCTCACGGACTTAACAATGTTTTGTCTAATGAGCTGTTGGAATTTGAAAATGGCTCTTACGGTATCGCTCAAAACCTTGAAGCTAATGATGTAGGTATCATTATTTTGGGTAATTTTGGCGATATTCGTGAAGGAGACCGTGTTAAGAGAACCGGTCAAATCATGCGAGTTCCTGTTGGTGACGCTCTTATCGGTAGAGTTGTTAATCCTTTGGGTCAACCAGTTGATGGCTTAGGCGAAATTAAGACAGATAAAACTCGTCCAATTGAGTCTAAAGCTCCAGGTGTTATGGATCGTCAATCAGTTGATGAACCATTGCAAACTGGTATTAAAGCCATTGACGCTTTGGTACCAATTGGTAAAGGTCAGCGTGAATTAATTATCGGTGACCGTAAGACTGGTAAGACTAGTTTGGCAATTGATACTATTTTGAACCAAAAGGGCAAAGACGTAATTTGTATTTACGTTTCTGTTGGTCAAAAGGAATCAACCGTTAGAACTCAAGTTGAAACTTTAAAACGTTTCGGAGCAATGGATTACACTATTGTTGTTGAAGCGGGCCCATCTGAACCGGCACCAATGCTTTACATTGCACCATATGCTGGTACCGCTATGGGTGAGGAATTTATGTACAATGGCAAGGATGTATTAATCGTATTTGATGACCTATCCAAACAGGCCGTCGCTTATCGTGAACTTTCCTTGCTTCTCCGTCGTCCACCTGGTCGTGAAGCCTACCCAGGTGATGTCTTCTACTTACACTCACGTTTACTTGAACGTAGTGCTAAGTTGAGTGACAAACTAGGTGGCGGATCAATGACTGCATTGCCATTCATTCAAACTGAAGCCGGAGATATTTCCGCATATATTCCTACTAACGTAATTTCAATTACCGATGGACAGATTTTCTTACTTAGTGATTTGTTCTTTGCAGGAACTCGTCCAGCCATTGATGCTGGTAACTCAGTTTCTCGTGTTGGTGGTAATGCACAGATTAAGGCTATGAAGAAGGTTGCTGGTACTTTACGTACTGACCTTGCTGCATATCGTGAACTTGAAAGTTTCGCACAATTTGGTAGTGATTTGGATCAAGCAACCCAAGCTAAATTAAAACGTGGTCGCCGTACTGTAGAAGTTTTGAAACAACCTTTACATGATCCAATACCAGTTGAAAAACAAGTTGTAATTCTTTATGCATTAACTCACGGCTACTTGGATTCAATTCCAGTAGAAGATATTGCTCGTTATGAGAGTGAAATCTATGACAATTTTGATAGCAGTCATGCAGATTTGCTTAAGCAAATTCGTGAGACTGGGGAATTGCCAGATGAGAAGAAATTACAAGCAGCTATTGAGGAATTTAATGACAGTTTTTCACCAAGTAAGAATTAGGAGGTAAATTATGCCTGCATCTTTACTTGAGTTGAAGAAGAAGATCGCTTCAGTAAAACAAACTGGTAAAATAACTGAGGCCATGAGAATGGTTTCTGCATCAAAGCTTAGTCAAACCGAAAAACGTGATAAGGGTTATACCGTTTATAATGATCACGTTCGTAAGACACTTTCAAATGTTATGAGTTCACAAATTGTAGAACAATTAAGAAACGAGAATGTTGCAGTTGACGAAAAGAATATTGCTAAAATTGACTATGCTGATGTTTTTGGAATAGGTATTACTTCAGATTTGATTCAAAAACGTAAAAAGCCTAATACTACTGGTTATTTGGTAATCACTGGTGACCGTGGATTAGTAGGTTCTTATAACAGTCAAGTTTTGAAGAACATGATGGGATTATTTGAAGATTCCAAGGCTGAAAACAAAAACATCAAGGTTTTAGCTGTGGGTTCTGTCGGAGTACAGTTCTTTAAGAAAAACAATGTAAATGTTGTTTACGAAAAGACAGGTATTTCTGATGTTCCAACCTTTGATGAAGTTTTACCAATCGTTTCAACCGCTATTAAGATGTATTTGAATGGTGTTTATGATGAATTGTATGTTTGCTACACTCATCATGTTAACTCCTTGTCATCTGCATTCAGAGTTGAAAAGATGCTTCCAATTGTTAATTTGGATATCGGCGTTAAAGAAGCTGAAGCTCATCAAGAATTAGAATATGATATCGAACCAGACATTAATTCTGTATTGACAAGTTTGCTTCCACAGTATGCTCGTTCGACAATTTACGGGGCTATTTTGGATGCAAAAACTGCTGAACATGCTAGTTCAATGACTGCCATGCAGAGTGCGACAGATAATGCTAATGATTTGGTTGATAATTTAACTACTAAGTTAAACCGTGCAAGACAGGCACAAATTACTACTGAAATTACTGAAATTATCAGTGGTGCGAATGCCTTAGAGTAAAAAAGAAATGGAGGTAGATGGTTTGAGTGAAGGTGAAATTGTTCAAGTAATCGGCCCAGTTGTCGATGTTAAATTCCCACTTGATAAAAACCTACCTGATATTAATAACGCTCTTCGAGTAATTAAATCAGAAGATGAATCAATTGTCTTGGAAGTTACTCTTGAGCTTGGAGATGGGATTTTAAGAACTATTTCCATGGAATCTACCGATAGTCTTCGACGCGGTATGAAAGTCGAGGATACTGGTGGCCCAATTTCAGTTCCAGTTGGTGATGACACTTTAGGTCGTGTGTTCAACGTTTTGGGTCAACCAATCGATAACGGTCCAGAATTTCCAAAAGATCATCCACGTGAAGGAATTCATAAGGAAGCTCCAAAATACGATGAATTAACCACTAGTCGTGAAATCCTTGAAACTGGTATCAAGGTTATCGACTTGCTCGAACCTTATGTTCGTGGTGGTAAGGTTGGTTTGTTCGGTGGTGCCGGTGTTGGTAAGACCACTATCATTCAGGAATTGATTCACAACATCGCTCAAGAACACGGTGGTATTTCCGTATTTACTGGTGTTGGTGAAAGAACTCGTGAAGGTAACGACCTTTACTTTGAAATGAAGGCTTCAGGAGTTTTAAGCAAGACTGCCATGGTATTTGGTCAGATGAATGAGCCGCCTGGTGCCAGAATGCGTGTTGCTTTAACTGGTTTGACAATCGCTGAATACTTCAGAGATGTTGAAGGTCAAGATGTTTTGCTCTTCATTGACAACATCTTCAGATTTACTCAGGCTGGTTCAGAAGTATCAGCTTTGTTAGGTCGTATGCCAAGTGCCGTTGGTTATCAGCCAACTTTGGCTACTGAAATGGGTCAATTGCAGGAAAGAATTACTTCTACCAAGAAGGGTTCTATTACTTCAATTCAAGCCGTTTATGTGCCAGCCGATGACTATACCGACCCAGCTCCAGCTACTACTTTTGCTCACTTGGATGCTACTACCAACTTGGAACGTAGTTTGGTTGAACAAGGTATTTATCCAGCCGTTGACCCACTTGAGTCTTCATCAAGTGCATTGGATCCAGAAGTTGTTGGTAAAGAACACTATGAAGTCGCTACTCGTGTGCAACACGTTTTGCAACGTTATCACGAATTGCAAGACATTATTTCTGTTTTAGGTATGGATGAATTGTCTGATGAAGAAAAATTGATCGTTGCCCGTGCACGTAAGGTTCAATTCTTCTTATCACAAAACTTCTTCGTTGCTGAACAATTTACTGGCATACCTGGTTCATATGTTCCAATTAAGGAAACCATCAAAGGCTTTAAGATGATCTTGGATGGTCACCTTGATGACTTACCAGAAGATGCCTTCCGCGGTGTCGGCCCAATTGAGGATGTTTTGAAGAAAGCACAAAAGATGGGTGTTACACCTAGTGATCCAGAAGCTAAAGCATTACTAGAAAAGTAGGGTGATGTCAAATGGCAGATCCAGAAAAGCTTTTTAGAGTAGATATTGTAACTCCAGATGGATTAATTTATTCACACCGTAGCAGCATTATTGATATGCGTGCGATTGATGGTCAACGTTCAATCATGTATGGACACACGCCTTTATTAACTCCATTAGCCATTGGCGATGTAAAGGTTAGAAGAAGTCGTGAAATGTCCCGTAAGGTTGATCATATTGCAGTTAATGGTGGCTATATTGAATTTTCAAACAATACAGCTACTATAATTGCTGATAGTGCCGAAAGAGCTCGTAATATTGATGTTTCTCGTGCTGAAGCAGCTAAGGAACGTGCTGAAAAGCGGATGAAAGAAGCTCGTGAAAAGCATGATCAACGCTCACTTGAAAGAGCACAGATTGCTTTGAAACGTGCCGTGAATAGAATTAGTGTTCACAATACTAAAAAGTAAAGCAAATGAAAAGGTGGATGTGGATTGCATCCGCCTTTTTTTATTAGGAGAAAAAATGTTTCAATTAGGCGTTCACGCGATCATTAGTATTTTTATTTATCTAGTAAGCATTGGCTTATCTTTTCAAGCTGTTAAAGCCTTGCAAATTGAAAAATTTACGCGTAAAGGCAGAGTTTTTGAAACGCAGCTGCTATTTATCTTCATTGCGATCGCTTTAGGATATTTAGTTGCTAGTTTCGTTATCAATTTTATCGATACATCGATGCAATTAAGCAATTTGTTTTAAGGAATGCTTAAAACATTGACAGTTAGGGCCAGGTGCCGTATTTTATGGTAAAATGTAACTTGAATACTAGGGAGGGTTATTGTGGCACGAGATATTGGAATTGATCTAGGGACTGCAAACGTACTTATTAATGTCTCTGGCAAAGGTATTGTTTTAAATGAACCTTCAGTTGTGGCTGTAAATACTTCTACTAACAAAGTAGTAGCTGTCGGAACTGAAGCATATAAAATGGTGGGTCGTACCCCAGGTAATATTAGAGTCATTCGTCCATTGAAAAATGGTGTCATTGCTGACTTCGATATTACTGAAGAAATGTTGTCATACTTTATTGAAAAGCTTAATGTTAAAGGCTTTATGTCAAAGCCTAATATTTTGATTTGTGCACCTACTGGTGTTACTTCAATTGAACAAAAAGCTATTATTCAGGCTGCAGAAAAGTCCGGTGGCGGTAAAGTATATCTTGATTTTGAGCCAAAAGTTGCTGCTGTTGGTGCAGGTTTGGATATTTTTAAACCACAAGGAAACATGGTAATCGATATTGGTGGGGGAACGACTGATATTGCGGTTTTGTCAATGGGCGAAATTGTAACTTCCAAGTCGCTTCGCTATGCTGGTGATAGCATGAATCAAGCCGTTGTAAGCTACATTAAGAACAAGCATAATCTTTTGATTGGTTCAAGGACTGCTGAAGATATTAAAATTCAAATCGGCAGCGCTTTTGAACCAGATCCTGATGTTTCAATCACAGTTCGTGGTCGTGATGTAGTTGACGGTTTGCCAAAACAAACTACTGTCACTGCTGAGGAAATTCAAGAAGCTTTGCACGATGGCTTGATGTCAATTGTAGCCTCAACTAAGGATGTTCTTGAAACTACGCCACCTGAATTATCAGCAGATATCATCGATCGCGGTATTATGCTTACTGGTGGTGGAGCTTTGCTTAGAAATATTGATAAATTAATTTCTTACCATTTACAAGTTCCTGTATTAACGGCTGATCATCCATTGGAAGCTGTTGCTTTAGGAACAGGTACTTTACTTAAAAATATTGAAAAGCACAAGCGTTACTAGAATGCGTTTGCTTAAAAAAGCAATGATTTCTTTGGTTCGATTTTATCAGAAATTTATTTCACCTTTATTTCCGCCAAGTTGTCGTTATTACCCAACTTGTTCGAACTATATGATCGATGCTTTAAAAAAACACGGTCCAATTTTAGGACTAATTATGGGGATTTGTCGCATTTTGCGTTGTAATCCCTTTGTTCGCGGTGGAGTAGATCCAGTGTCGGACAATTTTACAATTTTTAGGAATCATCATCCAGAAAAATATGAAGATCCAATAATTGCAAAAAAGTTTCATCCAAATAAAAAATAGGAGAAATTATGTCTAAAAAAACTCAGAATATTGATATCGAAGTTAATGAACTCAAAGGAAAGAGTGTACCTACTTGGAAAGTTGTAATTCCTAACAAAAAGGCCATTGGTTTAATTGAAAAAGTTGATGGTCGTTACCGTGCAACTACTGCCAAAACAAGCAACATTCTTTTTGCTAAGAGTTTGGAAAGCAGTATTAATGATTTACTTTCTTACTTCGCTTTACATGAAAAATAATATTAAGTAGTGATTCTTTAAATGGTTAAAGTAGAAAATAAAACTAGTTTAATTGACCGTATAGCTTGGAATATAGTAATTCCGGTTGCTCTTTTGGCTTTAATTGGTCTATATGCTATCTATGTTGCATATGCTAATGATACGTCAAACTTAGGTTCACCCGTAAAAGGGGTGTTAATGCAGACTGCTTGGTACCTTATTTCCATCGGAATTGTGGTCTTTGTTATGCAATTTGATGCGAAACAATTGTATAAGATAGCTCCATATGTTTTTGGTTTAGGTATTTTTCTTTTAATCGCTGTTCTGTTTCTATATAACAGACAGGTAGCTGCAACGACTGGTGCTAAAAGTTGGTTTAAATTAGGACCACTTACTTTTCAGCCATCAGAAATTATGAAGCCAGCTTTTATTTTAATGCTGGCTAGAGTAGTACATAAACATAATCAGCAATTTGCGCATACTTTGCGTAACGACTGGATCTTAATTGGAAAAATATTTTTGTGGCTATTGCCGGTAGCTATTCTGCTGAAATTGCAAAATGACTTTGGTACCATGCTAGTCTTCTTTGCAATTGTTGATGGTGTAATTTTAGTTTCAGGCATTACTTGGAAAATTATTATTCCTGCTTTCAGTATTGTAGCGGTTTTAGCTACCGGAGTTATTATCTTGGTTACGACTACGGCCGGTAGACAATTACTCAGTCATTTCTTTCAGGCCTATCAGTTTGCCAGAATTGATTCGTGGTTAAGTCCATCAACTGGGACCTCTGATAGTGCATATCAGTTATGGCAGAGTATGCAAGCTATTGGATCAGGGCAAATCTTTGGTAATGGCTTTGGTAAAATAAGCGTTTACGTACCAGTACGTGGCTCTGATATGATTTACTCAGTAATTGGTGAAACCTTTGGTTTTGTTGGTAGTGTTGCCGTAATCTTGATTTATCTTTACTTGATTATTCAAATGGTAAAAATCACCTTTGATACTGGAAATGCCTTTTACTCATACATTTCTACCGGTGTTATTATGATGATTTTATTCCACGTTTTTGAAAACATCGGAATGAGCATCGATCTTTTGCCGTTGACTGGTATTCCGCTACCGTTTATCTCTCAAGGTGGGTCAGCTTTAATTGGTAATATGATCGGTATTGGAATGATTCTTTCGATGAAATTTCATAATAAAGATTATATGTTCAGTACGGCTGGCGATTTCTAAAGTATAGAAAATACGGATCTGACAATAAATCAGATCCGTATTTTTTACTCTGAAACTAATCAGTAGCCAAAGCGTCTTCGATTTCCTTAGTACGACAAACCAAGATATCGCAATTTGCAGTTCTAGTGACATATTCTGTGACACTACCGATCAATAAACGTTCAACCGCATTTAGACCAGTTGCTCCGATAACGATTAAATCAATATTGTGCTTTTTAGGAAAATCATGAGCAATAATGGTCTTGGGTGAACCAAATTCGATTGAATAATGAACATCCTTTACGCCAGCTTTTTGTGCACGTTGGTAATATTCTTCCATGTACTTTTTGGCATCTTCAGAAACTTGTTCAACCATAGCTGAATCAAAACTAGAAACATTTTGGAATGATCTAGTATCAATTACGTGCAGAATTTCTAGTTTAGCACCATTACGTTTAGCGATAGCAACGGCTTTACTGAAAGCGAGATCAGCCTCTTTTGAGCCATCAACAGAAACTTGAATGTGTTGATATTGTGTAAGCACTTATAAGCACCTCTTCCTACATCTATTTTACCAAATTTACTAACATGTTATTAATTGTTTTGTTTAAATAATAAGCCAAAAATTAAAATAGTCAAGCAGGCCAATGCAATGGTAATCAAATTCATATATTTGTTGCCAAAAAAGACGATAATCAGACCCAGCACACTTTCGCACATTAAGGCAATGGAAGTCCAGGTTAAGGCTTTTGCCAGTTCTGGATGACTTCCTACATCGTAGATTAAAAATTGACCGCTGCGAAGGTGCCACATGTACCATGCAGTCAAAAGCAACAATATAATAAAGATTATCATTGCGATTTTAATGATCATTAAAAATTCACTCCAATATATAAAAAAGGGCGGTCATCACGACCGTCCTCTTAATTATCTAAGGAAATCTGAGCTGACTGAACATAGCATAATGACGCTTGTTGAACCCGCAATGTTCAATTTTTGAACTAGTATCGCAACGAATATGGATCCTGAAACAAGTCAGTATTCCGATTCGGTAGTTATTTACTAGCTCCCACGTCTTATAGTTTGATCGGTCAACTTTATACATTTAAGCTTGTCGATCAACTCAGATCACTTATTATGATACGAAAGTTTATGTCGCTTGTCAAGAAAATAGAAAGCCTTTCCATTATTGATTCTTAGTCTTTTTCATAAGTCCATCCGCTTGCATCTTTTTCAATGTTTTGTAAGTGGTGAGCAGACCTTTTTCAATTTTTGAATTGCCCTTTGGCTTAAAATAATGTGTATTTAATAAATTATCTGGCAAATATTGTTGCGCAATCCAATCATTAGGAAAGTCATGCGGATAAATATAATCGACGCCATGATTTAACTTTTTTGCCCCTTTATAATGAGCATCCTTTAGACTGGCTGGAATAGAACCGACATTTTTATTTTGTACGTCAGCAATTGCTTCATCAATAGCAGAAATAGCGCTATTGCTTTTTGGCGAAAGAGCCAATTCAATCACTGCGTTAGCTAATGGAATTCTCGCTTCAGGAAAACCTAATTGTTGAGCAGCTTGAATAGCGATTACAGCATGTTGACACGCTGCAGGATTGGCTAAGCCAATATCTTCATAAGCAATTACTGAAAGACGGCGACAAATTGAGATTAAATCTCCAGAATCGATCAAACGTGCTAGATAATGCAAGGAAGCATCGACGTCGGATCCACGAATTGATTTTTGAAAAGCAGAAACCAGATCGTAATGACCATCTCCACTAGCGTCAAAATTTTGGCTCTTCATTTGAATTGAATCAGCCATTTCTTGTTGATTAATCGTAAAATACTGATTTTCTTTTCCAGCTTCCTGCAGTTCTTGTTTAGTTGATAAAACAGCCAATTCCAGGCCATTTAAGGTAGCACGCAGATCACCGTTTCCTTTTTCTATCAATAATTTTTCAGCATCCTTGGTTAAGGTAACATTATATTTGCCCAAGCCGTTTTCTTGATCATGCAACGCGCGTTGAATTGCCTTGTCTGCATCATCTTCTGACAAAGGCTTTAATTCAAAAATTTGACAGCGTGAACGAATAGCGGGAGAGATCGCAATATATGGATTCTCAGTTGTTGCACCAATAAGGATAATTTGTCCGGATTCTAGCAATGGCAATAAAAAATCCTGTTTTGTTTTGTCGAGACGGTGAATTTCATCGAGCAGCAAAATTACTGTACCGCTCATTTTGCCTTCTTCTGCTACTTGTTGCAACTGCTTCTTGCTATCTGTGGCCGCGTTTAGTTTTCTAAAGGCATATTTGGTTGAACCGGCAATTGCACTGGCAATGCTGGTTTTTCCAATTCCAGGAGGACCATACAAGATCATGGATGATAGTAATTTGGCTTCGACCATCCGGCGAATGATTTTGCCTGGTCCAATTAAATGTTGCTGTCCAACAACTTCATCAAGATTTTGTGGTCGCATTCTGTAAGCTAATGGTTTCATTATTTATTACCGTGGAAAAGACGATGCCAAAAGCTGCCTTTCTTTTGTGTACTTGATGAGGTCAGTTTTTCTTTAGGTAGTTCGGAAGGGTAAACCTGATTGATTTCAACGCGCATTTTATTAATTGCCGTCTTGGCGACAACCAACACAGCTGTATCTTGTGGACCTGTTTTAGCTGAATCATCATTAATTAATGTGAATGGAATATTTTTTTGGCTGCAAAGACCTTCGATTTTTCCTAAAAATGAATTATCTTCGATATTGCCATTGATTAAAACGGTATAGCCTTGATAGTCATCAATATGTTCTAAAAACAAGGCTGTTAAATTTGGATCTTTAATTTCAGTATTATTCATTCTTACTAAAACTCGTTCGCGTAAAGAACCTAAATATCTTCTTCGCTCATCGGGTTTAGTTTGGGGAGTAATTCCTTGAGCAGCTTGCTCAACACGCTTACTTAAATCTTGCGTCATTTTTTTCACCTCGATTAAAATTATAGCAAGAAAAAAACCTTTCCCATAGGGGAAAGGTTTTCTTTGAATGTAACGTAAAAATTAAAGTAACTTGTTGTACCATTCAACAACAAGAGCTTCGTTAACGTTAGGATCCATTTCGTCACGTTCTGGTAAACGAACAAGGCTCCCTTCCATCTTGTTATCATCAAAGGTAACGTATGATGGACGTGCAGTAACTGCATCAAGGGCATCCTTAACTTGTTGCAAGTTCTTTGACTTTTCCTTCAAGCCGATTGTTTGACCAACCTTAACTTCGTATGAAGGAATATCAACACGCTTGCCATCAACTGTGATGTGACCGTGGTTTACCAATTGTCTTGCTTGTTCTCTAGTAGTTGCCAAGCCAAGACGGTAAACGATGTTGTCCAAACGACGTTCAAGCAAAATCATGAAGTTAGTACCGTGTTGACCTTCACGAATCTTACCAGCACGAGCGAACAAAGCTCTAAATTGGCGTTCGTTCAAGCCGTATGTCCAACGTAACTTTTGCTTTTCGTGTAATTGTTCACCATATTCTGATAAACGACCACGGCTGTTAGGACCGTGTTGACCTGGAGCGTAGTTACGACGAGCAATTTCCTTACCAGTACCGGAAAGTGAAACACCTAATCTTCTTGAACGTTTCCAACTTGGACCTGTATATCTTGACATAAATAAATCCTCCAATAAAATCTAATAATAATTTTTGGAGTAAAATATCACAAATAAGTTCAACATTCGTGCATCTCAATTTTCATTTTCGTCCGTTGCAGCGTGGGTTACTCGTTCACTAGATAGCGTATTGAGGTGTTGACGTTCTTGTCACTTATAGCTGCAAATATTTTACACGAACACTATTATAAAAGGCAGATAAGAATAAATCAAGAAAAGGCTCGCTTTTATCCCGTTTTTTCTGTGTTTTGGTATAATTATGGTAGTTTTGGAGGATATACAATGTCATCAGTTCAAACCTTAATTATAATTGCGATCATTATTTTAATAATCTTGATTGTTGGATTTATTATTATTCAAAATCGCAAGCATTTGCATGAAATTGAAGCTATTGACAATTCAGTTGACAAAATTGCCAAAATGCATTTGGAACGTGATATTAAACGACTGGATAAGATGGACTTAGCAGGTGAGAGTTTAACTACGCTCAACACCTGGCGCAAGTGCTATCAAGATGCCGCAACTGCTGAAATACCGGAAGTACAGCATTTACTTGAACTAGCTGCTGACGAGAATGCTTCTTATCACTTGTTTAAGGCACGCAAAAATATTAAAAAAGCTCAAGAAATTATTAATAGTACGCTTGATGATATGAAAAATACGCAAGACGTCTTTAATGATCTACTTGAATCTAATCGGGAAAATCAGCTGCAATATGATGCTTTAATTAAAACCTACCGTTCAATGAGAAAGAATATTCTTGCTGATTCTTTTAATTACGGTAGCGCACTTGATCAACTTGAAAATGAGTTAACTTCAATGGAAAGCGATTTTGATGAAGCTAAAAACCTGTCTTCTCAAGGCGATCACGTCGAAGCTAAGCGGGTTTTAACCAAGATCAAAGTAGCCTTAAACGAGTTGAAAGGGCAATTGCCAAAAATCAAAGAAGCAGAGCACAAGCTTGAAACCGTCTTTCAAGATCAATTAAGTGAGCTTTCAGATGCCTACAAAAAGATGATTTCAGAAAAGTTTTACATTAATAAGGTTAATGTGCTTGATGAAATTAAAAAGATTCATGAAGAAATTGATTCAGCACGCAACCTGCTTGCTGGATTGAAGATTGATGAACTTGATAAGGAAAATAAGAAGATTGCTTCTCAAATCGATGATTTATACAATGTTTTAGCAACAGAATATAAAGCACGGCCATTTGTCGAAGAAAACCAAAGCAAGATGTTCACGCTGATCTCACATCAGCAAATTGCTTCTAAAAAATTAGTTGAAAAATTGCGTCATATTGATGAAAGCTATGAATTAACTCACGGTGAATTAGATGAAAGCAAACACCTCGAACAAGAAGTCAATGATATGAATCGGCAATATACCGTTGATACGCAAAATATTGCTGATGGTAAGGGCGTTTACTCAGAAATTCAAAATTCATGGTTGGCTATGCTGGATCGTCTGCGTCAGATTGATGCCGAACAAAAGCAAATGTCACAAGATGTCGATGGCTTATATGATTCAGAAAACGTCGCTAATGATTCAATCAAGCATTTTAAGCAAGAAGTCTCATTAGTATATCGTCGTTTGCAACGGCGCAAACTACCTGGAAATCCAGATAGCTTTGTTCAAATGTATACTTTAGTGGTTAATGAAATTGGTCATGTCAGTGAACAATTAAGCGAAGTTCGTATTAATATGGAAAAAATTTCAAATGAATTGATTCAAATTTCTGATGACGTTGAACGGTTAAAACGCGAAGCTGATGATATTATTGATTCCGCTAATTTAGTTGAACTGACGATGCAATATTCCAACAAGTATTCTGATCGGGATGCAATTCAAAAGGCACAAGATAAGGCAATGAAGCTATATCAAAGAGACTATGATTATAAGAACGCTCTTGATACTATCGCAACTGCGCTTGAAAAAGCTGAGCCAGGTGCTTACCAAAGATTGGAAAATTCATATTATTCAGAAAAGAATAACAAATAATTGAAGCTTACTTTTATTTAAGTTACAATTTATAAGTTATTAAACGGTCAATTTTTTGACCGCTTTTTTAGAGGAGTAACTAATTTTGATTTATTTTGATAATAGTGCAACGACTAAAATTGATCCTAGTGTTTTAGCTACTTATGATAAAGTTGCAACTGAAATTTGGGGCAATACATCAAGTTTGCATAAGATGGGAGATCGTGCCCATCAGCTTTTGGAAGCTTCACGCAAGCAAATTGCTGATTTGTTGGGCGTTAAGCAACACGAAATTTTCTTTACTTCCGGTGGAACTGAGTCCAATAACACAGCAATTAAGGGAACAGCTTTTCAGAAACGCGAATTTGGTAAACACATTATTACTTCCAGTGTAGAACATGCTTCAGTGGCTAATGCTTTCACTAGTTTGCAAAATTTGGGCTACCGTGTAACTCGTCTGCCAGTTGATAAAGATGGCCGCGTTAATGTTAATGATTTACGCAATGCCATTGATTCAGACACAACGCTTGTTTCAATTATGGGTGTTAATAATGAAATCGGAACGATTCAACCGATTGAAGAAATTAGTGATTTATTAAGCAATTACCCGACAATTCAATTTCATGTTGATAATGTTCAAGCGTTAGGTAAAAACATTTGGGATAAAGTTTTTACGCCTAGAGTTGATTTAACGAGTTTATCTGCACATAAGTTTCATGCTCCACGAGGCATTGGCGTTCTGTATAAAAAAGAGGGCAAAATGCTGACTCCGCTTCACGATGGCGGCGGTCAAGAAAAAGGTCTGCGTTCAGGAACTGAAAATTTACCTGCGATCGCGGGCATGGCAAAAGCAATTCGTCTTTTGTTGGAAAATGAGCCAGAAAAGGCTGCCAAAGAGGAAGCAATTAAGGAAAAGATCATTGACTACTTGCAAGATAAACCAGGAATTAAAATCTTCTCACCAGCCAATGCGGGTTTTGCACCACATATTCTTTGTTTTTCATTAGAAGGAATTAGAGGAGAAACTCTAGTCCATACCTTGGAAGATCAGGATATATATGTTTCAACTACATCTGCTTGTGCATCCAAGACTGCAGATGAAGCTAGCACCTTGGTTGCAATGCGAGTTGATGATAAAATAGCAACAAGTGCAATTCGTCTTAGTTTTGATGAAACAAATACTTTAGCAGAAGCTGATCAATTTATTGAAGTATTTGATAAGATATATCATCATTTTGCTAAAATAAATCACTTAGGAGAGAATTAATGATTAGGTATACTGAAGTTATGATTCGGTATGGAGAATTATCAACTAAGGGTAAAAACCGCAAAGATTTCATTGGCCGTTTAGCCGGCAATGTTACTAAAGTTTTGCGTGATTTTCCCGAAATTGAAATTCATCCACGCCACGATCGGATGCATATTGTTTTAAACGGTGCACCTTTTGAGCAAATTGATAAGCGATTAAAAAAGGTTTTCGGAATTCAAACATATTCGCCAGCTATTAAGGTACCCAGAACTTTAAAAGATATTGAAGAAACATCTTTGGCTTTGATGCAGGAAACTTTTAAGGATGGCATGACCTTCAAAATCAATACCAAACGGGCTGATCACCGCTTTGAATATGATACCAATCAGCTAAACAACTTGGTTGGCGACTATCTGTATGACCATATGGATAATTTGAAGGCTGAAATGAAGCATCCAGATTTGGTTTTAAGAATCGAAGTCAGATCTGATGCAATCTATATTTCTAACCAAATGCTGCACGGAATTGGCGGAATGCCAGTAGGAACTGCAGGTAAAGCAGTTATGATGCTGTCTGGCGGAATTGACTCTCCTGTAGCATCATACCTTGCTATGAAACGTGGAGTAGAAATCGAAATGGTCCACTTCTTCAGTCCACCTTACACAACTGAAAAGGCATTGGCTAAGGCAAAGGAATTGACAGGGATTTTGGCCAATTACTGTGGCAAGATCAACTTTATTGCTGTGCCGTTTGCTGAAATTCAGGAAACCATCAAAGAGAAGATTCCTGAAGGCTACTTAATGACAGTTCAGCGCCGCTTCATGCTTCAATTGGCAGATCGAATTAGAGCCAAAAGAGGCGGATTGGCAATCTTCAATGGTGAATCCGTGGGCCAAGTTGCTTCTCAGACTTTGCAATCTATGGTAGCAATTAATGATGTCACTACAACACCAGTTATTCGTCCAGTAGCTACAATGGACAAGACTGAAATCATTGACAGGGCGGAAAAAATCGGTACTTTTGATCTTTCAATTCAACCATTTGAAGATTGTTGTACGATTTTTGCTTCACCTCGTCCTAAGACTAAGCCAAAGTTGGATAAGGCTCGTGCCTATGAAGATCGTTTAGATGCTGAAGGCATGATTCAACGAGCAATGGATGGCATTGAGGTTACCCCAATTTATCCAAATCAAAAGTTTTTGGATGACAAGGCTCAAGAAGATAAAGATCTATTATAAAGATAAGGCTAGAAGGACAACTTCTAGCTTTTTTGTTAGGTGAAGACGAATGCAAATTGATAAGTATTTGGCCAATATGAATGTTGGTTCACGCAAGGACGTGCATAAATTAATTAAATCCGGGATTGTGAGTGTAAATGGGCACCCGGTAACAACGCCAAAAGAAAAAGTAAACGAAAACGATCAGGTCTTGGTTGGCGAAGAAGAGATTGCCTATCAAAAGTTCCATTATTTTTTAATGAATAAACCCAAAGGCGTTTTATCTGCGACAGAAGATCGAAGTCAGCGGCCTGTGATTTCCTTACTAAAAAATACAGACCGCTATAAAGGAATTAGTCCGGTAGGATGCCTTGATAAAGATACAACTGGTCTGCTTTTACTCACTAATGATGGACAGCTAAATAGCCGGTCTGGTTAATGAAGAAACAGTCAAAACCTTTGCTTCCGGAATGACTTTGGGTGATGATACAAAACTAAAGCCAGCTGCATTAAAGATTTTAAGTCAAGATGAAAAAGAAGGTACTTCACAGATTGAAATCAAAATTCAGGAAGGAAAATACCATCAAATTAAGCGCATGTTTGCTGCAGTGGGGATGAAGGTTATCGAATTAGATCGAATTGCGATGGGTAATTTGCGTTTGCCACCTGATTTAAAACGTGGTGAGTATTGTACTTTAAGTCCAGAAAGGATTCAGCAGATTAGATAATAAACTTTTTTCTTAAAAAGATTCATGCTATAATCAAATGCAACAGCAATGATCAAGAGGTATCAACTTTATTAACAGAGAAAAGCCATACAGCTGAGAGGCCGAAAGTTGATTTGTAGCTTGATTAGCTGATCAGTTGAAATTCAGTAGGCTGATCCGGACACTTCAGCGCCGTTATCGCTTTAAGAGAAGCATTTTAAATGCTTAACGTAGGTGGTACCGCGGTTAGTAAATCGTCCTAGACATTATGTCTAGGACTTTTTTATTGGAGGAAAAATTAATGACAGATTTAGCACCTAAATACAACCCAAATGAGGTTGAAAAAGGCAGATATCAAAAATGGCTTGATGAAGATTTATTTAAGCCATCTGGTGACAAAAAAGCTCACCCATATTCGATTGTTATTCCACCACCAAATGTAACTGGTAAGTTGCACTTGGGTCACGCTTGGGATACGGCAATTCAAGATACTTTAATTAGATTTAAGAGAATGCAAGGCTATGATACTCTTTACCTTCCAGGCATGGACCATGCCGGCATTGCCACTCAAGCTAAGGTTGAGGCACGTTTGCGTGAACAAGGAATTGATCGGCACCAATTAGGTCGAGAAAAGTTCTTAAAGCAGGTCTGGGAATGGAAAGACGAATACGCAAATATTATTAAAGGTCAATGGGCCAAAATGGGTCTTTCACTTGATTATTCACGTGAAAGATTCACTCTTGATAAAGGTTTATCAAAAGCTGTTAGAAAGGTTTTCGTGCAGCTTTATAACGAAGGCCTGATTTATCGTGGTGAATATATCATTAACTGGGATCCAAAGCTTGAAACTGCTTTGAGTGATATTGAGGTTATTCACAAGGATGACAAGGGTGCCTTTTACCATGTTAAGTATCCATTTGTTGATGGTTCCGGCTATGTAGAAATCGCTACTACTCGTCCTGAAACTATGTTTGGTGATACGGCAGTAGCCGTTGGTCCAGGGGATGAAAGATATAAAGATATTGTGGGCAAAGAGTTGATTTTGCCTTTAGTTGGTCGTCATATTCCAATTATTGAAGATCAACACGTAGATCCTGAATTTGGTACTGGTCTTGTAAAGATTACTCCAGCTCATGACCCTAACGACTTCCAAGTAGGTAATCGTCAT
This sequence comes from Lactobacillus sp. UBA5813, assembly GCF_002417895.1. Lineage (NCBI taxonomy): Bacteria > Bacillati > Bacillota > Bacilli > Lactobacillales > Lactobacillaceae > Lactobacillus > Lactobacillus sp. UBA5813. Next base: position 7,158 of record NZ_DICZ01000021.1, on the reverse strand, counting down.
AACTTGAAGAGAATCAACGTTATGAATGATGACGGTACAATGAATGAAGAATGTGGCAAATATGCCGGCATGGATCGTTTTGACTGCCGTAAACAATTAGTTGAAGACCTTAAAAAGCAAGGCTACTTAATTAAGGTTGCCCCAATTGTCCACTCAGTTGGTCACTCAGAACGTTCAGGCGTTCAAGTAGAACCTCGTCTTTCAAAACAATGGTTTGTAAAGATGAAGCCCCTTGCTGAAAAAGTTCTAGAAAATCAAAAGACTGAAGGCAAGGTTAACTTTGTTCCTGAAAGATTTGAACATACTTTGGAACAATGGATGGGTGACGTTCATGATTGGTGTATTTCACGTCAATTATGGTGGGGTCACCGAATTCCAGCTTGGTACAACAAGAAAACCGGTGAAACCTATGTAGGTGAAGAAGCACCTAAAGATATTGAAAATTGGGATCAAGATCCTGATGTTCTTGATACTTGGTTCTCAAGTGCTTTATGGCCATTTTCTACTTTGGGTTGGCCAGACACTAATGCTGATGACTTTAAGCGTTACTTCCCAACCAATGCTTTGGTAACTGGCTATGATATCATTTTCTTCTGGGTATCAAGAATGATTTTCCAAAGCTTGCACTTTACTCATGAGCGTCCATTTAAGGATGTCGTTCTTCACGGTTTAATGCGTGATCCACAAGGCCGCAAAATGAGTAAGTCACTGGGTAACGGTGTTGATCCAATGGACGTTGTTAACAAATACGGTTGTGACGCTCTTAGATGGTTCCTTCTTAACGGTACTGCTCCAGGACAGGATACTCGTTATGATCCAAAGAAGCTTTCTGCTGCTTGGAACTTTATTAATAAGATTTGGAATGCATCACGTTTCGTAATTATGAACTTGCCAGCAGATGCTAAGCCAGCCCATATGCCAGATACTTCAAAATTTGATTTGGCTGACAGTTGGATCTTTGATCGCCTTAACCATATTGTCGGCGAAGTAATTCGTTTGTTTGATGAATATAAATTCGGTGAAGCTGGTCGTGAGCTTTACAACTTTATCTGGAATGATTTCTGTGACTGGTACATCGAAATCTCTAAGGTTGCTTTAAATGGTGATGATCAAGAATTAAAGGCTAGAAAGGAAGAAAACTTAATTTGGATTCTTGACCAAATCTTGCGTTTGATGCACCCAATTATTCCATTCGTAACTGAAAAATTGTGGTTATCAATGCCTCATGAAGGCAAATCAATCATGATTGCTAAATTCCCTGAAACTCATAAGGAATTTGAAAATAAGCAAGCAGATGAAGATATGGCCTTCTTAATTGAAGTAATTAAGGCTGTTCGTAATATTAGAATGGAAGTTAATGCTCCAATGTCATCACAAATTGATATTATGATTCAATTGGATGATGAAAAGGACAAGCATATTTTGGATGACAACGTCGAATATGTTGAAAACTTCTTACACCCAAAGAAGCTTGATGTTGCTGAAAAGATTGAAGCACCAAAACTTGCTAAGACGGCTGTTATTCCAGGAGCACAAGTCTTTGTTCCATTAACTGAATTGGTCAATGTTGACGACGAATTAAAGAAGATGGAAAAAGAAGAAGAAAGATTAGTTGGCGAAGTTGAACGTTCAACTAAGAAACTTTCTAACCAAGGCTTTGTTGCTCATGCTCCTGAAGCTGTTGTTAATAAAGAAAAGGAAAAGAAAGCTGATTACGAAAGTCAATTAGCAGGTGTACGTGAAAGAATTCAAGAATTGAAAGAAAGTAAATAGCGTGAAGTTTTTAACTGCTCATGATGTAATTAAACATCTTTATTCTTTGCCGCATCTTCATCCGAAAAATGACTTATCTTTTATTAAACGGATTTTGTCATCTTTAGGTGATCCGCAAAACAAGGTGAAGACAATTCATGTGACAGGAACTAATGGGAAGGGCTCTACGTCTTACTATCTAAGCAATTTACTGCAAAAGGCAGGTCAAAAGACTGGTCTTTTTGTCTCACCTTATATTCGTGAATTTAATGAGCGAATCCAGCTGAATGGTCAAGACATTCCAAATTCGGATTTAGTGAAGGTTGCCAATATTGTCGAAAGCAAAATCGAACTTTTGCAAAAAGACGATCCTAGCTTTGCATTAGTTACTTTTGAATATGAAACAGCACTTGCTTTTGAATATTTTTACTTAAACAGATGTGATTATGCCGTGATTGAAGTGGGAATTGGCGGCCAACATGACAAGACCAATGTTATTTGTCCTGAAGTTAGTGTAATTACAACCATTGGACTTGACCATGAAAAAATTATTGGGCCAACGATTGAAGACATTGCTCATGAAAAAAGCGGCATTATTAAGTCGAAAAAGCCTGTAGTTTTAGGTAATGTTCCGCAAACAGTTTTACCTATTTTGCTAAAAAAAGCTAACGAAACAAAGTCTTCAGTTTATCTGTTAGGCCGGGATTATACAGTTGAGACAACCAAAAATATTCAGTACTGTTTTAAAAATCATCAAATAGTTTTTGCCAAGCGACCATTAGTTGAAAGCTATGACATCGCTATTGCTGTTACCGCTTTTTATTTATTGCATCTCCCGCTGGAAGAAAAGATGATTGAAAAGGCAATTGATCAAATCAATATTCCAGGACGGTATCAGATCATTAGTAAGGCGCCGAAAATAGTTTTAGATGGTGCTCATAATATCCAAGCGATGAATAATTTGCTGTCGTTTTTGCATCAAGTTAAAAATAAAGATGGTCGCCTTTATTGCCTAGTAACAATGATGAAAGATAAGGATCTAAAACAAGTTTTTGATTTGTTTGAAGACCAGGATAAAGTTACTTTAACTACTATTCCATATCCTCGAGCAGCAAAACTTAACGATTTTCCCGCTGAAGTAAGAGAAAAATATGCCTACGATGCAAATTATTGCCATGCTTACCAAAATTTAAAAAATAAATTGTCTAAAAATGATATTCTGTTAGTAACTGGTTCTTTTTATTTAGTAAGTGCAATATTGCAAGTGGAGGATCCAATCAATGCAAGTGCAAGGGATTAATGATGAAATTAAAGGTATTCTGTTTGATTTAGACGGATTATTGGTTAATTCCGAAAAATTATACTGGGATTCAAATATTCAAGCTGCAAAAGAGGCAAAGCTTGATATTCCCGAAGACAGCTATCTAAAATTGACAGGTGCGACTGTTCAGGAAATGCAAGATTTTTATCATAAGTATTTTAAAACGACTGCTGAGCGTGATCGTTTTATCAAAAGGACTGATGAGTTAGTCTGGCAATGGACTGATGAAGGAAAATTGAAATTGCAGCCGGGTGTCCAAGCAGCCTTGGATCGTTTTCAAGCTTTAGGCCTGAAAATGGCAATTGCCTCAAGCAATTATGAGGATGTACTTGAACATGCATTATGGGCAACAGGAATTCGCAACTATTTTGATTTTCATTTGAGCTATTTGGATGTCCAAAAGGGTAATATTAAAGCTAAACCGGCACCGGATATTTATCTAGCTGCTGCGAAAAGAATTAATTTACCTAAAGAAAATTTGCTTGTTTTTGAAGATTCATCAACTGGTGTGCAAGCTGCTAAAAATGCGGACATCAAAGTGGTTATGATTCCCGATTTAAAGGCACCTTCGGCAAAAGACCGTGCAAATGCCACGATGATTTGCAAAAACTTTTTTGAATTTTTAGAAAAAATTAGATGATTTTTCCGTATTTAATAATGAGGGGGTTTCTATGGAAAAAACAAAACCAAATCATTATATTGTAAATACGGATCAAGAACTCTTGCTTCACCTTTTTCATCAATTGGAAGATGCAGGATATCAAACTTTACCGGAGCTAGAAGAAAAAATTTTGCAGCTAAAACTGTATTCTTTCTCTGATTTGTTTAATTATATTTCAGGTCCTGCTTGCGATCAGGAGATTGCGGTTGCTATTGAAGAAGTAGCAGATCGTTTGCGTCTGTCTGAGCCAAAAAGGAATACAGTTTTCACTTCTAGTCGAGAAGTTGGAAATTATTTAGCCAATAAACTAGTTGGTCATAAGCAAGAAGAGTTTTGGGTTTTATATATTGATAACGGCAATCATATTGTCGCGGAAAAGAAAATTTCGCAGGGAACTTTAGATCGTTCTTTAGTTCATCCGCGTGATGTTTTTAGGTGGGCTGTTCTGTTTAATTGTGCTAGTATCATAGTTGCTCACAATCATCCGAGCGGAAGGCTGATGCCTTCACAAAGTGATCTTAAATTGACGGATGATCTTATTAAAATAGCGGGTTTGATGAAAATTAATTTTTTAGATCATTTTATTTTGGGCAAAGGCCATTACTTAAGCATGAAAGAGAATGAATTGTTTTAAATTCTTTAAAATTTGAACGAAAATCAGTTTTAAGTAAACTTTATGCTATAATTATTCAAGATTCAGAGACCGCAAGTATTAAGGAGAGATTTTCGTGTTTGGATTAGGTTCAAAGAATATTGGTATTGATTTAGGTACCGCAAATACTTTAGTTTATATGGAAGGCAAAGGGATTGTTTTAAGAGAGCCTTCCGTTGTTGCTAAAAATACGCAAACTGGTGAAGTTATTGCAATTGGTTCAGAAGCCAAGGAAATGATTGGTAGAACCCCAGGTACTATTCGTGCAATTCGTCCAATGAAGGATGGGGTAATTGCCGATTACGATACAACTGCTGCTATGCTTAAATACTTCATGGAAAAAACTGTTGGCAAGTCAAAGCCTTCAGTAATGATTTGTGTTCCATCAGGCGTCACTGAAGTTGAAAAGCGTGCTGTTATTGATGCAGCCCGTGTTGCTGGTGCCCGTGCAGCTTTCGTAATTGAAGAACCATTTGCTGCCGCTATTGGTGCCGGTCTTCCAGTTATGGATCCAACTGGTTCAATGGTTGTTGACATTGGTGGTGGTACTACTGATGTTGCTACTATTTCTTTAGGTGGTATTGTTTCATCAACTTCAATTCGTCAAGCTGGTGATAAATTTAATAGTGCAATCATTAACTTTATCCACTCAAAATTCAATTTATTGATTGGTGAAAGAACTGCAGAAGATATTAAGATTCAAATTGGTTCAGCTTCCGTAAAGAAAGCAGAAGGAATTGAATCAATGAATATTCGTGGACGTGATTTAGTAACTGGTTTGCCAAAATCAATTGATATTGAAGCAGTTGATATTGCTAAAGCAATTCAAGACGTTGTTCAAGACATTATTGTTGCAATTAAGGAAACTCTTGAACAAACATCTCCTGAAATTGCAGCTGATGTTATCGATCATGGTATTGTGTTAACTGGTGGTGGTGCTTTGTTAAAGAACTTGCCAGAAGTTATTTCAGAAGCTACCAAAGTTCCAGTATTTATTGCTCAAGATCCACTTGACTGTGTAGCCATCGGTACTGGTGAATCACTTAAGAATATTGAAGTAATGCGTAGAAGTCGTAAATAAAAGTTAAAAAATCCGGCTGAAGCCGGTTTTTCTATAGGATCATTTCTGTATGAAGAAATTTCTACAAAACAAAAAGTTATTATCTGCATTTATCATTGTCATTGTTATTATTGCCGTTTTAGGCGGAAGCGTGAGCTTAAGAAATAAGAGAAATAGTCCTTTATTTATTCAAAGCTTCGGTAATGATATTGTCGCAGTTGGTTCGAGGATTGTCGATGTTCCGTTAGGTTTAATTTCTGGTGGTTTAAATAATGTAAATAGTCTTCTAAATACTCAACAGGAGAACGATTATTTAAAGAGCAAAGTCACTGATTTAGGACAAACTAAGGCAAGAAACCAAGCTTTAGCTGCAGAGAATAAGCAGTTAAAAGCAGCCCTAAACTTGAAGGATACGTTAACTGGATACAGTTTAATCAATGCATCTGTCATTTTTCGCTCTCCTGATACTTGGTCTGATCTGTTAGTGATTAATAAAGGATCATCAAGCGGTATTGCTAAGAATCAAGCCGTCATGTGTGGTGGAGGAGTCATTGGCCGTGTAATTGAGGTTAGTGCAGCTTCATCAAAAATCGAATTGATTACAACAACGGATAAGTCTGCCAACCGTTTTGCCGTACAAGCTACTGCTACCAATGGCAAGACTGTCCACGGAATCATTACCGTTAATACCAATGGCGGTTTAGCCTTTACCCAAGTAGTTGATAGCAACAAGCTGAAAAAGGGTACAAAAGTATATACCAGCGGTATGGGTGGCAATTCACCTAAAGGATTATTAATTGGAACAGTTGAGGCAACTACGAGAGACTCCTTTGGCCTGTCAAACATGATTAATATTAAACCAGCTGGAGAAATCAATGATCCATCTGTTGTTTCAGTTATTGTCAGAAAGGTGGCAAAGTAATGCGCATTTTTCGTGAGTGGGTATTAGCCATTGCTTTATTTGTGGCCTTAACTTTAGATGGCAGCATCTCACTATACTTACATCAGTTTATGACTTGGAATACATACGGTGCTAGTTGCTGGATCATGCCGATTGGAATTATGCTGATTGGACTGTTTGATGATGTCAATAGCAAGGAAATCTGGTTAGCTCTTGGAGCAGGCATTGTGGCTGATATTTCTACATTAGGAATTATTGGTATTTATACAGTTTTCTTGCCACTTGCTTGTTGGGCTTGCCAAAGAGCTGCGCGTTTTTTGCCAGAGGTCTTTTGGTCACGTCTTTTGGTTGTCTTATTGGGTTTAACCTTGCTTGATCTTTATAGTTGGGTTGTTTTAAGTCTTGTTGGCTTAATTACAGTTTCAGTTCATATTATGTTAATGAGCTTATTGCTAAATCTAGGTTGGTCTATCATCTTTTTCGTTTTGACTTACTGGATTTGGGGGAATTTAGCAACTAACTACCCATTTATGGTTGATTTGAATGCTTATCGGCAATAAGAAAAAGACGCAGGAAATTATTTCCTACGTCTTTTTTCTACTCTAAGTCAAGTCATATTAATGATTTGGCTTATTTATTTTCTTTAATATTGATGCGAATATAGTGAAATTGTTAAATGAAATAAAAAAGCAAAGATCAGAAAGTATGACAAATAAGCCTATGATGCTTGTTGTTTTTTCATAGGTTGCTATACTAAAGATGATTATTTGATTTCAATTAAAGTCTTTGGTTTTTGGTGGCTACGTTGTAA
>NZ_DICZ01000033.1:0-19313 GCF_002417895.1 Lactobacillus sp. UBA5813 | reverse complement strand
TCTTAACTTAATGACATTGCTTGGTGATGTTTTTTTATGTCATTTTTTCTCTGAGTGCTTAAAAATTGCGCTCATTTATTTTTAGCCTTAAAGACTATGACTAGATTATATTGACAAAAAAACGCTCAAATCGCCTGAAAAGCGCGTTTTTGTTTGTTTTTTATTAAATTAACGAATATAATTATATAGGTAATAAAAAGTATAGAGGGTGAGTGCTATCAAGGATTTTGAAATCAAAGGTGAATATATTACCCTAAGTCAATTCCTTAAAGAAGAAAATATTATTTCTTCTGGCGGCCAAGCAAAATGGTATTTGAAAGATAATCCAGTAATTTTGAATGGTCAAAGTGAAAATCGACGCGGGAAAAAGTTGCACGTTGGTGATGAGCTAACAGTTGAAAACGTGCAGTATAAGTTTCGGCAAGGATAATGTATCTCGATCATTTTATCGTCCAAAATTATCGTAATTTAGAAAAAATAGATACTAATTTTGATCCGAACGTCAATATTTTTATTGGAAAAAACGCGCAGGGAAAAACCAATTTGCTGGAAGCTATTTATTTTTTGGCGTTGACGCGTTCTCACCGAACAAGCAGCGATCGCGAACTGATTCATTTTGGCAACGATTATGCTAATTTAATGGGACATGTTCACAAGAGTCAAGTTGATTTGGACTTGCGAGTATTAATTACCAAAAAAGGAAAAAAGGTATGGATCAACCGAGTTGAACAGGCAAAATTATCCAAATATGTTGGACAATTAAATGCAATTCTTTTTTCACCAGAAGATTTGGAATTGATCAAAGGTGCACCTGCTCTGAGAAGGAGATTCATGGATCAAGAATTTGGCCAAATTAACGCGGAATATTTATATTTTGCCAGCAAGTATCGTCAAGTGCTGTTTCAAAAAAATAATTATTTGAAGCAATTGGCAAAAGGTCAAGCCAAGGATCAAATCTTTTTGGATGTTTTATCAGATCAATTAGCGGGAATCGCGGCGGAAGTTATTTCACGCCGTTTTAAATTCTTAAAGTATCTAAGTCATTCTGCTAGTGATGCTTACGAGCACATTAGCTTAGCAAGTGAAAAATTAGCGATAACATATCATCCATCGGTTTCGAATATTACTGGTGATGATAATACGGAAACTATTTATCATAAGGTCTTGAACAATTTCCAAAAAACAAAAGAAATGGAAATTAGGAAAGGTACAACATTATCCGGACCGCATCGTGATGATATTGAATTTAAGTTGGATGGCAAAAATGCTCATTTATATGCTTCGCAAGGACAGCAGCGTTCAATTGCATTAAGCATTAAATTAGCAGAAATCCAGTTGGTACATCATCTGACAGATGAATATCCTTTGCTTTTATTAGATGACGTAATGAGTGAATTGGATCATGGACGTCAAAGCGCACTTTTAAATTATATTCATGGTAAGACACAAACTTTTATTACGACCACGGATTTGGAAGGAATTTCCTGGGAAATAATTAAACAGCCGAGGATTTATCATGTTCAATCCGGCAAGATTAGTTTGGAAAAGGAGAATTAAATGGCTGATAAGGATAAAAAGCTTGAGCAAGTCAAGAAATACGAAAAAGAAGCCGACAAATATAATGCCAGCCAGATTCAAGTTTTAGGTGGACTTGAAGCTGTTCGTAAACGTCCTGGTATGTACATTGGTACGACTAGTTCCCAAGGCTTGCATCACTTGGTATGGGAAATTATTGATAACAGTATCGATGAACGCTTGGCAGGCTTTGCAACCAAGATTGAAATCACTGTTAATGAAGATGGCAGTGTAACAGTTCAGGATGACGGACGTGGTATCCCAGTAGATATTCAAGCTAAAACCGGTCGTCCTGCTCTTGAAACTGTTTTTACAGTTCTTCACGCCGGTGGTAAATTTGGCGGTGGCGGATACAAAGTATCCGGTGGTTTACACGGGGTTGGTGCCTCTGTAGTTAACGCTCTTTCTACTAAGTTGGACGTTACTGTTGTTCGTGATGGTAAGAAGTACTTTATTGACTTTGATCACGGTCGTGTAAAAGATGAAATGAAGCAAATCGGTACAGTACCTTTAGACCAACACGGTACAACGGTTCACTTCTATCCAGATCCTGATATTTTCACTGAAACTACTACCTTCGATGACAAAATTTTAAAGAACAGAATTCGCGAATTGGCCTTCTTAAACAAAGGCTTAAAATTAACTTTTACCGATAAACGTAAAGATACTGCTGAAACTGATGTTTATCTTTATGAAGGTGGTATCAAAGAATATGTTGCCTTCTTAAACCGCGATACAGAAGTTTTGTTTGATGATCCAATTTATGTTGAAGGCGACTATGATGGCATTAACGTTGAAGTAGCCCTTCAATACACTAATGGTTACAAGACAACTTTGATGACTTTTGCCAATAACATTCACACCTATGAAGGTGGGATGCACGAAGCCGGATTTAAGACAGCATTAACTCGTGTTGTTAATGACTATGCTCATAAGGCTAAAATCCTTAAGGACAAGGATGACAACCTTTCTGGTGAAGATATTCGTGAAGGAATGACCGCAGTTGTTTCAGTAAAGCACCCGAACCCACAGTTTGAAGGACAGACCAAGACTAAATTGGGTAACTCCGATGCAAGAACTGCTGTCGATAAGGCCTTTTCAGAAACTTTTAGCCGTTTCTTAATGGAAAATCCAAGTGTTGGCCGCAAGATTGTTGAAAAAGCTCAGTTAGCTGAAAGAGCAAGAACTGCTGCTAAACGCGCACGTGAAGTAACTCGTAAAAAGTCAGGCCTTGAAATTGCCAACTTGCCAGGTAAATTAGCTGATAACACCAGTAATGATCCAAGCATTTCAGAATTGTTCATCGTCGAAGGTAATTCAGCCGGTGGTTCTGCTAAACAAGGTCGTTCACGTTTAACGCAAGCAATTTTGCCAATCAGAGGTAAGATTTTGAACGTTGAAAAGGCCTCAATGGATCGAATCTTGGCTAACCAGGAAATTCGTTCATTGTTTACGGCTTTAGGTACTGGCTTTGGTGCTAATTTCGATGTTTCCAAGGCTCGCTACCACAAATTGATTATCATGACAGATGCCGATGTCGATGGAGCCCACATTCGTACGCTTTTGTTAACGCTGTTCTACAACTACATGCGTCCAATGATTGAAAAGGGATATGTATATATTGCACGTCCACCTCTTTACCAAGTTCGTCAAGGTAAGGTTGTTAAGTATCTTGATACTGATGAAGAATTACACGATTATTTAGGAAGCTTGCAACCAAGTCCTAAACCAATCGTTCAGCGTTACAAGGGATTAGGTGAAATGGACCCAGAACAGTTGTGGGACACAACAATGAATCCAGAAAACCGACGCCTTGATCGTGTAAGCCCAGAATATGCTAAAGATGCAGATGCAGTTTTTGATTTATTAATGGGTAACGAAGTAGCTCCAAGACGTAAATTTATCGAAACTAATGCTAAATACGTTGAAAACTTGGATGCTTAGGAGGAAATAAATGGATAACGATAATCAAGCTCAAGATCGTAGAATCCGAAATGTTGATTTGACCAGTACGATGCGTAGCTCATTTTTGGACTATGCCATGTCTGTTATCGTTGCTCGTGCTTTGCCTGATGTACGTGATGGTTTAAAGCCAGTTCAGCGTCGTATTCTTTACGGAATGAGCGAATTGGGTGTTACGCCTGATAAGCCTTATAAAAAATCAGCCAGAATTGTTGGTGAAGTTATGGGTAAGTTCCACCCACATGGTGACTCATCAATTTATTTGGCAATGGCACACATGGCCCAAGATTTCTCATACCGTTACATGTTAGTCGACGGGCACGGTAACTTCGGTTCTGTTGATGGGGATGAGCCGGCCGCAATGCGTTATACCGAAGCAAGAATGAGTAAGATCGCTGTTGAAATGCTTCGTGATATCAATAAGAACACGATTGACTGGCAAAGAAACTATGATGATACTGAAAACGAACCGGTTGTTTTGCCAGCTAGAATTCCGAACCTGCTTGTAAACGGGGCAAACGGAATTGCTGTTGGGATGACTACCAACATTCCGCCGCACAACTTAAAAGAGGTCATTAATGGACTGCATATGCTGATGAAAAATCCTGACGTTACAACTAAGGATTTAATGAAAGTAATTCCAGGTCCTGACTTCCCAACTGGTGGTATTATTATGGGACGTGGTGGTATTTATCGCGCTTATGAAACTGGTAAAGGCAACATTGTCGTTCGTGCCAAAACCAATATCGAAACCGAAAAAAGTGGTCGTGAACGAATTATTGTCAGTGAAATTCCATACATGGTCAACAAAGCTGAATTGGTTAAGAAAATTGCCGATTTAGCACGTGAAAAGACAATTGATGGCATTACCGGTGTGCGGGATGAATCTGACCAGACTGGTATGAGAATCACGATTGATATTCGTCGTGATGCCAGCGCTAGCGTTGTTTTGAATAATTTGTTCAAAGAAACGCAAATGCAAGCTAACTTCGGAATGAATATGGTTGCCATTGTTGATGGTGCACCACACTTCTTGACTCTGAAGCAAATGCTTAAATATTACTTGGATCACCAAGAAGACGTTGTTACTCGCCGGACAAAATTCGAATTAGCTAAAGCTGAAGCAAGAGCACACATTCTTGAAGGTTTAAGAATCGCCCTTGATCATATTGATGAAATCGTTAAAATTATTCGTTCTAGTCAATCAAGTGATATTGCTAAGGCAGCTTTGATTAGCAGATTTGGCTTAGATGATAAGCAATCACAAGCTATCTTGGATATGCGTTTGGTTCGTTTGACCGGCTTGGAACGCGACAAGGTTGAAGCTGAATACAAAGACTTGCAAGTCAAAATTGCAGACTACAAAGATATTCTTGCTAAGCCAGAGAGAATCGATCAAATCATTTATGATGAATTGCTTGATATTCAAAAACGCTTTGGTGACGAACGTCGTACTGAAATTGGTGCTAGTGAAGTAATTTCAATTGAAGATGAAGATTTGATTGAAAAGCAAAACGTTCTATTAACTTTGACCCATAAAGGTTACATTAAACGGATGCCGATTACAGAATTTAAGACGCAGAACCGTGGTGGTAAAGGAATTAAAGGCATTGGCGTTCAAAATGGCGACTTCACTGAACACTTAATTTACTCCAGTACCCATGACATGCTTTTGTTCTTCACCAATAAAGGCAAGGTTTACTCCAAGAAGGCATATGAAATTCCTGAATTCGGAAGAACTGCTAAAGGCTTGCCAATTGTAAATATTTTGCAACTTGAGAAAGGTGAAAAGATCCAAACTGTTATCAATATTCCTGAAGGGGCAGATGACAACTACTTGTTCTTTATCACTAAGATGGGAACAGTTAAGCGGACCCACGTCAGTGAATTCTCTAATATTAGAAACAGTGGTTTAATTGCCTTAACTCTTCGTGATGGGGATGAATTGAGCAATGTTTTGACTACTGATGGTAAGCAAAATATCTTGATTGGTACTCATTTGGGTTATGCCGTAACCTTTAACGAAGGTGACGTTCGTCCAATGGGAAGAACGGCTGCCGGTGTTCGCGGTATTAACTTGCGTGATAACGACTACGTAGTTGGTTCTGAAGTAATTAAGCCAAATGATGAAGTAATGGTTATTTCTGAAAAAGGCTATGGTAAACGGACTCCAGCTAGTGAATATCCAATTAAAGGCCGTGGCGGTAAAGGAATTAAGACCGCTAATGTTTCTGAAAAGAATGGTCCGCTTGCAGGTGTAACTGTAGTTGACGGCAGTAAGGATATTATGGTTATTACCACTGATGGTATTATGATTCGGTTCAAGATTTCTGATGTATCTCAAACTGGCAGAAATACTTTAGGTGTAAGATTAATCAAGGTTAATGGCGACAGCAAAGTATCTAGTCTTGCTATTGTTCCGACTGAAGATGATCAAGAAACAACCGATAATTCAACAGATGATGCTGAATAAAGAATAATTTTAAAAAATAAAAAATTATCAGACATTTTTTACGTATTTAATATATAGAGGTATAAAAATATCTCCAGGATCACGTAAAAAAGTTTGGTAATTTTTTGTTTATATGATAGAATTGGACAGTGCGAGTAATAATTTTCCATTACTCCTTGTTCTTGAATTGCAAGAACCATTTAGTCCAGAAGGAGGTGCAATAGTTTATGGCAACTACTAAGTACGAAGTAACTTACATCATCAAACCTGACGTAAGTGAAGAAGACAAAAAGGCTGTTGTAGATAACTACGATAAGGTTATCGCTGACAACGGTGGTACTATGGTTGAATCCAAAGACTGGGGCAAGCGTCATTTTGCATACGAAATCGATAAGTATCGTGAAGGTACTTACCACATCATGACTTTCACTGCAGATAACGCTGACGCTGTTAACGAATTTGACCGTTTGTCCAAGATTGACAACGCTATTTTGCGTTCAATGACTGTTAAGTTGGACAAGTAATAATTTATTATCGAAAAGATATCGTGATTTAGGAAAAGGAGGACCTAAGTATGATTAATAGAGTTGTACTTGTTGGCCGATTAACGCGTGATCCTGAATTACGTACTACTGGGAGTGGAATCTCGGTTGCTACGTTTACTCTTGCTGTTGACCGTCAATTTACAAATGCTCAAGGTGAGAGAGGCGCAGACTTCATCAATTGTGTTATTTGGAGAAAATCAGCAGAAAACTTCTGCAGCTTTACTTCAAAAGGCTCATTAGTTGGTGTTGATGGCCGAATTCAAACCAGAAGTTATGATAATAAAGATGGGCAAAGAGTATATGTAACTGAAGTTGTCGTTGACAATTTTGCATTGCTCGAATCACGCAAAGATCGTGAAGCCCGTGGCCAAAATGGTGGTTACACACCAAGTAACGACGGAAATGCTGGCGCATCAAACACTAACAATTTCCAACCTAATAATGGGGCAGCATCGAATAATACTAATAACAATAGCAATAATTCACAAAATAAGCCGCAAGATCCATTTGCCGGCTCAGGTGATACTATTGATATTTCCGATGATGATCTTCCATTCTAAAAATAGACTAAAAGAAAGGACCTAGGGATATGGCTCAACAAAGAAGAGGCGGCCGTCGTCGTCGCAAGGTTGACTACATTGCAGCTAACCACATCAACTACGTAGACTACAAGGACGTTGATCTGTTGAAACGTTTTATCTCAGAAAGAGGTAAGATTTTACCACGTCGTGTCACTGGCACTAGTGCAAAGAACCAACGTAAGGTAGCAAACGCAATTAAGAGAGCTCGTATTATGGGCTTGTTGCCATTTGTTGCTGAAGACTAATTGGTCGACAGATAATAATAAAAAAAGATACTTGAAGCAAAAGCTTCGGGTATCTTTTTTTGCTAAATTTTTCTTAATTTTGCCGGATAAGGTATAATTAATGCTGAAGTAACATACCTATTTTTAGGAAGGATCTTTCATGAAAGATTTTTTACGTAAGCTTGAATTGCCCGCATTTATTCGAGATTCGCGGTTAACTGCTTCCGTAATAATTATTCTGGTTTTGTCTCTTCTTGGCGGCATTATCGGGATGATTATGAATCCGTTATTTGGTTTGGCGCTAGTTTTAATTTTTATCTTAACGGTAGCGTTCGCTATTTACGGTACTTATGTTTTGGCTGGGAATGCCAACAACTACGCAATTAACTTATCATACAGAATAAAGCGTAGTGAACAAGAGGCAATGATCAAAATGCCGCTTGGCATCTTGCTTTATGACGATGAACATCAAGTTCAATGGGTAAACCCTTACTTGCAATTGTATTTAAAAGATGACGATGTCATTGGACATACAATCGAGTCAGTTGATCCCAATTTGGATAAGTTGCTCAACGCTGCGGTTAAAGCAAAAACTGCTGAAAATCGAATTGTGCAGTGGGATGGCCACAAGTTCGAAATGGTAGTGCAAGATGACTTGGGGGTTATTTATTTACTCGATATTACCAAGTATGCCAAAATCGAAGACAAATATAAGGCTGAACGTCTTGCTATCGGACAAATTTTCATTGATAACTATGATGAATTAAGCGAAACCATGCATGATCAAGATCTGACCAGTATGAGTTCATATATCCAGAATACGTTGAGCGACTATGCTAAAAAATTTAAGGCATACCTTAAGCGAATCGATGAAGATCACTTCTTGATTTTGATGCACATGCATGAATTATCTAAAATGGAAAAAGACAAGTTTTCAGTTTTGGATAAAATTCGGCAAGAGACCAGTAGAAGCAACACGCCACTTACGCTTTCAATTGGGATAGCCTTTGGCAGCGATTCATTAACTGAAGTTGCTAACCAAGCACAATCCAATCTTGATTTAGCCCTAGGACGTGGTGGTGATCAGGTTGTTTTGCGGCAGCCTGGTAAAGATGCTCGTTTCTATGGTGGTAAATCCAACCCAATGGAAAAACGGACTCGTGTACGTGCGAGAATGGTTTCTCAAGCAATCAGTGAATTGTTCAAAGATGCGGATCAAGTATTTGTCGTGGGGCATCAACGTCCTGATATGGACTCTGTCGGTAGTGGTATTGGGGTTGTTAAGATTGCCCGCTTGCACGGTGTAAAGGCCCACTTTGTTCTTGATACTAACAAAACCAATTATGATGTTGGCCGCTTAGTCGTAAGAATGCAGGAAAAGCAAGATAATGATATCTTCATTGATCCAAAAGATGCTTTAGATGCTGCAACTGATAAATCTGTGTTGGTAATGGTTGATCACTCAAAGTATTCAATTACTTATTCTAAAGATCTCTATGATCGTTTGAAGAACAGAATCATTGTGATCGATCACCACAGACGTGGTGAAGAATTCCCTGAAAATCCAATGCTGACATACGTTGAGCCATATGCTTCTTCAGCTTGTGAGTTGGTAACAGAAATGATCGAATACCAGCAGCCTGCCGGCGGTAAACGTGTCTTGACGGATCTTGAAGCAACAGCGATGTTGGCCGGGATCGTAGTTGACTCAAATAAATTTTCATTACGTACAGGTACGAGGACATTCGATGCAGCCAGTTACTTACGGTCAATTGGAGCTGATTCAGCCGTAGTAAGTTTGCTTCTTAAAGAAGATATAGACAGTTTTCTTGAAAGAACTCACTTAGTTGCTACACTTAAGATGGTCAAGCCTCATATGGCAGTTATCTGTGGACCTGATGATCAGGTGATTGATCCAATCATTACAGCTCAAGCAGCTGATACGGCACTAGATATTGAAAATGTCGGTGCTAGTTTTGCAATCACACGACGCAATCAAGATACAATTGGCATTTCAGCTCGGTCAATGGGTAAGATCAATGTTCAAATCATTATGGAGAAATTGGGTGGCGGTGGTCACTTATCTAATGCTGCTACTCAGATTAAAGGCATTACCGTTGACGAAGCCAGAAAGAAATTGCTAGCTGCTATTGATGAGTATGAAAACGAAAATGAGTAAAGGAGATAAAAATGAAAGTTATTTTTACTAAAGATGTTAGAGGTCGCGGTAAACGCGGAGATGTTAAAAACGTTCCAGATGGCTATGCACAAAACTACTTATTCAAACGTGGATTAGCTAAGGCAGCTACTAAAGCAAATATGCATACTTTGGAAAGAGTAGCCGCAAATGAAAAGGCTGCTTATGAAGCTGAAAAGGCTGAAGCCGAAAAGATCAAGGCAGTTCTTGATAAAGATGAAACAGTTGTTAACTTCAAGTCAAAGGCCGGTACAGATGCTCGTTTGTTTGGTTCAATTTCAGGCAAAAAGATTGTTGAAGGTTTGGAAAAGCAATACGGTATTAAGATCGATAAGCGCAAATTAAGCCTTCCTGAGCCAATTAAGGCATTGGGCTACACAAATGTACCAGTTAAGTTGTTTAAGGGCGTAGAAGGCACAATTCGCGTCCATATTACTGAACAAGATTAAGTTACCGATTTATTTTAGTTAAAAGTGGTCATATTTAATGGATAATATTGTTTCTCAACAAATTCCGCATGATTCGGAAGCTGAAAAAGCTGTTTTAGGTGCGATTTTTATTGATCCTGAAGCAATTGCTGATGCGAGTGCGGTTGTCCGCCCCGAGGACTTTTATGAACGGGTTAATCGCTTAATTTTTCAAGCGATGCTGGATTTGTCTGATCGTGGGGATGCAATTGATCCACTGACTTTGCAAGATGAACTGACTAAGAAAAATCAATTGGATGATATTGGCGGGATTGCTTATGTTTCGCAATTAGCCTTATCAACACCAACAGCTGAGCACGTTACTTATTATGCTCAAATCGTTCATCGTAAGTCTCTTTTGAGAAGACTTATTTCCGCAAGTCAAAAAATTATCAGCAATGCCATGGATGGTTCTGATGATGTAACCGATATTCTTGATGATGCCGAGAGCGAAATCATGAATGTCTCATCAGAAAACAATACTGGCGGTTTTAGAGTGATTAAAGATATCGTTAACTCAACAGTTGAGGATATCAATAATATTCCTGATGATGGGAACATGGTAACCGGGTTGCCGACAGGCTTTTCTGAACTTGATAAAATGACAACAGGTTTTCATGATGATGAATTAATTATTGTGGCTGCTCGTCCTGGTGTTGGTAAAACTTCATTCGCATTAAACATTGCACAATTCGTAGGCCTACATACTGATAAGACTGTAGCGATGTTCTCTCTTGAAATGAGCGGGGAACAGTTAGTGCAGAGAATGCTGGCCTCAGAAGGGCTAATCGCTTCTCAGCACCTTAGAACGGGTCAGCTTGATGAAGAAGAATGGAAAAAGCTGATTGTGGCATCAGGCTCTTTAGCTAATGCCAGTATCTATATTGACGATACACCTGGCATTAAAATGAGCGAAATTCGTGCCAAGTCAAGAAGATTAGCTAAAGAAAAAGGCAACTTGGGTTTGATTGTCATCGACTATTTGCAGTTAATTGAAGGGCCTAAGAGTGAATCACGTCAGCAAGAAGTTTCCGCAATTTCTCGGCAATTGAAGAAATTAGCCAAGGAACTTCATGTGCCAGTGATTGCTTTGTCACAACTATCACGTTCAGTTGAACAGCGACAAGACAAGAGGCCAGTTTTATCAGATATTCGTGAATCAGGTTCTATTGAACAGGATGCGGATATTGTCTCCTTCCTGTATCGTGAGGACTATTATCGTGATAAAGAAGATGATGGTGAAAGTGATGCAGATAAAGAAGTTGGCGCAGAAGACGATAATGGCGAAGTAGAAGTGATTATTGAAAAGAACCGTTCAGGTAGCCGTGGGACTGTCAAATTGATGTTCTCGAAGCCATATAACCGCTTCTCGAACCTGGATTATGCGCATGATGATGCTTCACAAAAGTAAGACGTAAAAAGTCGCAGTAGTGAATTAAATTGCTATTGTCGGCTTTTTTGTTTACATACAGCTGTAAGCCTTTACACAAAACGATGTTTTTTCATATAATAAAAATTAACTGAAGATACAAAAGAGAAAAGGATGAAAAAGATGAAAAAGATGGCAGAAAAGAAATTTGTTGGCAGCATTGAAGCTGGCGGTACTAAATTTATTGTTGCTGTTCAAGATATTGAAAGTGGTAAAGTGACTGCGCGTGCGCGGATTTCAACTGAAGATCCTAAAAAGACGTTGCAAGAAAGTGCTGATTTCTTCAAAAAGAATCCAATTGATGCTTTAGGAATCGGAACCTTTGGCCCAATCGATATTAATAAGCATTCACATACTTTCGGCTATATTTTGGACACTCCTAAGCCAGGCTGGTCAGGTACTAATTTTAAGGGCTTTTTTGAAAAAGAACTTGGTATTCCGGTTGTAATGACGACAGATGTTAATGCATCTTGCTATGGTGAATATATTGCTCGCGGACAAGACGATACCAAGACCTACTTTTACGTTACGATCGGAACAGGTGTAGGAGCCGGAATCGTTCAAGCAGGCAAGTTCTTGGGCCTCAATAACCATCCTGAAATGGGACATATGCTGATTAAACGTTATCCTGGCGATGATTATGAAGGCCATTGTCCGTTCCACGGCGGTAATTGTGTGGAAGGGATGGCAGCTGGTCCAACTTTGGAAGGAAGAACGGGCATTCCTGGTGAAAAATTATCGCGTGATAACAAAGTATTTACTTATGTTGCTTACTACGTTGCCCAACTTTTATTTAACGTTTATATGGCCTCAAGACCTGATGTAATGATTGTTGGTGGTTCAGCTTTAAACGAAAATGATTTGGTTAAGGTTCGCAAATATTTCGATGAATTCAACAATAATTATGTTGCAACTCCAGATTTGAATGATTTAATTGTGACTCCGGCAGTGGCTGAAAATGGTTCTGCTACTTTAGGCGACTTTGAATTAGCTAAAACTCTTTTGAATTAAATTAATCAGACTCACTTTCTAAATAATTTCCTAAAGTAAGTCTTTTTATTTGAAATAAGGTGACACAATGTCACTTTTAAGATAAAATTAAGATATAGAAATCAAAAGAAAAAGGAGGAAAAAATGATGACAAAAGATAAAAATGGAATAAAAGACCAAATTACTGGCAAGCTTAAAGAAGTTGAAGGCAAAGTGACTGGCGATAAGCTGCATGAGGCCGAAGACAAAACTCAGCAAGCCAAGGGCAAAGCTGAAAAGAAAAAAGAAAGAAGGGAAACATAATGTTACATTGGCTATGGGTTTTAATAGTTGGTGGCGTAATCGGATTGATTGTCAGTGCCATTACAGGACACGGAAAGTCTATGGGTTGGATTGCTAATATCTTAGCAGGGTTAATTGGATCCAGTTTAGGTCAGGCACTCTTTGGTGCATGGGGTCCACAAGTAGCTGAAATGGCAATTGTTCCATCAATTTTAGGTGCTGTTATCTTGGTATTGGTTGTTTCATTTATTGTTGGAATGGTCAATAGAAGAACAGACTAAATTAATAAAACTAAAATCAAAGAATGAATCCAAATAAAAAAGACATTCATAGTTGAATGTCTTTTTTGTGTTACACATGAAACAATTATTCTTGCTCGTCTTTTTTATCTTCACTGTTTTTTCCAAATTTGAATTTGTGGTCCTGAGCACTTTTGCGCTTAAGCAAAGTCTTGTATAATTTAACAGCAGGGTGGCTTTGATCATAGAATTCGAAGAAAATAGGTGCCTTGCTGGAATCATTGCTCTTAGGATAATATTGAAATTCACCATCCACAAAAGGCAGATTTAAATTATTGCGATAAGTAGTCCAGACGTCTGAAAAAATACTGGTAAAAATTTGCCGTAGATCAGGATCAAGTGACATAACGACTCTGCTGAAGCGATAAGTACCGAGAATCTTATGGGCAGTCAATTGATTGACATCGCTGATTTCTGAATTTTCAAAGGCATCAAATAATGCAGAAAACATTTCGCCCCGTTTAGCATCAGGAATTGAATGATTAAAATGAATTAAAGCATGACGCAAAACGCGGGCACTAGTAGTTAAGCCTTCTGCAAGTACGAAACTATCACGTCCAACATTCCAGCGTCGAGGATCGTGTTGATCTTTCATCGGAACTGTACTTTTAACAATTAAAGTACGTTCGGGGTGATCAAGCATCGTACCAATAATTGATCCTTCTGGCAGATAAGTCTTCATTTTTTTGATAGTACGTTCAAAACCGGGACTGGTATAAACTTTATGGAAAAAGCCGGGACCATCAAAACTAAGTGCTTTTATAATCCGATTCTGCAATTCGGGACGGACAGCACTTAAAGCATATTGAGCAAAGTTGCCACCTTTTGAATGGCCCACCAGATAGATGCGGTCATTTGGATACTTCTTTGCGATTGCATTGAGGTAATTGGCAGCCACATTTTGGCCATATACTTCAGGCATAAAATTCATATTCATGTCTTCATTCCAGCCGATCATTGAGCTATCGGTTCCACGATAGGATATTAGGATAGTTTTCTCATTCAGACGAAAAGTTCCAGCCGTGAACTGCAATGGGTGAGGCTTTTTTTCCATGCGATTGGTCCAGTTAAGAATCTCGATATCACCAAGTCTAGAACATTTTGGTAAGAGCAAAACCTCAGTTCCAGTTTCATCATGCATCTGTTTTTGGAAAGAGGAAAGCTCACGTAACCGATCTGCGACCTCACTGAGCGTGTGACCGGCGGCAGAACCATCAACGGGCAAGTAGATTAGTGAAGCAAGAAGCGAGGCGTCAACGCTGTTAAAAGGCCTCTCAGCGAAAGTTAGATCGCCACGCCAACGAAGGTAATCTAGTGAATTTGCCAAATAATCATCCTTTCTAAAACTATTTATAGTATCTATTTTAACAACAATTTGAAAGAGCAGAAAAAAAGAGGGCTTACAAAGTCCTCTAATCATCAAATTTTAAAAAATTATTGGCCACCACGTGTGTAGCTGATTCTTGTAATATCAGGATATTTTCTTAAAGCCATGATGATATCATTTTCATCTTTCTTATTGTTAATAATACCATCGACGTTGAAGACAATTTTTTCATCGCTAACATCAAGAATTTTAACAGAAATATTTTCAACCTGATTCTCTTCAAGTTCTTCTTTTATCTGCGGTAAAATATGGTGCTTATTGACGGCCTCAATTTGAATATTGAAGCGGACGTGGACAATAATCTTATTGATTAAAGTATCGTCGTGGAAAATCATCTGAACGAAGAATAAGAAAATAGTAGTTAAAATACCGATTGCGTACATTCCGGCACCGACAGCCATACCAATAGCAGCTACTGCCCAAACTCCGGCGGCGGTAGTTAAACCTGAAATTTGTTCACGCCGGACTAAAATTGTACCTGCACCAATAAATGAAATACCAGTTACGATTTGAGCAGCAATTCTTGATGGATCAAGAGCAATGCCATGCATATTCAGAAGATCAGCGAATCCGTATTTGGAAACGATCATGAATAAGGCAGAAGCCATCGCAACAACGATGTGAGTTCTGACACCGGCGCTTTTTCTTTGAATCGTACGTTCATAGCCGATAATGGCACCACAGATGGCAGCAACGACAATTCTAAGCAACCAATCTAATTGAACTAAGAGTGGAGTTAAACCTGTTAGGCTGGTCATGAAGTCACCCTTTCTATATTTAATTACACATCTCTTATTCTAGTATAAATAGAGTGAAATTACAGAGAAAAAAAGTTTTTTGGAAAAATAAAAAAAACACTTGCACAAGTATGGCTCGTATGGTTTAATTAATACTGTTGTCGGGTGAGACAACAAAGAGTTGCTGACTTAGCTCAGTTGGCAGAGCACGTCATTAGTAATGATGAGGTCGGAGGTTCGAATCCTCTAGTCAGCATAACTTGATGAAGAACTTAGTTGAAGAGCTGAGTTCTTTTTTTGTCTAAAAATAATCGTTTAATTGATTAACCTTGATTTATCAACGTTTTACGAAGATGAGTTAAGGTTAATTTTTTGTATAAAGGCAAATGATGCACAATAAGTGCACCCTGTTAATTTGTTAAAGTGCAATTTTTGCACGCGGTTTTTTGAGAGTCGTACTTTTTATCTGCATTATAAAGACAAATATGATTTACTGGATAAGCTCGAGCAGAAATTATTTGATGATCTTAAAATCAATTTTCAAAAAGAGCGTCAAAGTATTATCAGAAAAGTAGTAAAGGATAAAACAGATCTGTGGCGTAAAAACTATCTCTTTTTGAACGGGATTATAGGAGCAATTGATCAAGAACATGATCTGTATAAGGTGCTTTTTTCAAATAATGGTGATCAGCGTTTTTGGCAAAAGCTGCGGGCGATCTTAACTAAAGAGATAAGAAGCAGAGCCCAGTTATATAACGTGCATCTTACTGATAAAATTCCATCATATTATGCCCAAGAATTGCTTATCGATGGATTGCTAAGTCTGATTAGGGCCTGGATAGACAATCCTCATCCCGAAAGCGTTGAACACTTTTCAAAGATTCTAAATGTTAGTCAAATGTTAGCGCCAATAGATTTGCTTGAAAAAAATTAGGACAAAAAAAGATTGAGCTATCAAAGCTCGATCTTTTTATTAGGCAGCTTTTGCCTTTTTCTTTTTCCAATTTGGTCGTCCAATCAAAATTCCTAATGGCGGAACCTTGAAGCAGAAGTAGGAAATGAGCCAAGCTACAGCAATTACGAATAGCAATCCAAATGGCAACATGATCAATAATTGCCAGCTTGGAACGTAAATGTTAACGGTTGTTAGGAAGTGATCCAGCAAAATTATTGGTGCAGTTTGAGTCAAATAAATACCGAATGATAATAAAGATGTCATTCCGACCAACTTGGAGAAGCGTTGCCACTTAGGTTGGGTTCTAACTTCTGCGTATTTCAATGAAACAGAGATCGCAGATAAGATGACTGCCGTTGAATAAACCATAATGTATGGTTGGTGAGCAAGCTGGGAAAGGTGACGATGGAAGTTCATGATTTTTGCATTGAACAAGTATAGCGGAATTGTTCCCAAGCTAAGCAGGACAGTCGCTGAGTAGATCCAATAACGATATTTTCGAATACATTTTTTAACAGTATCATAATGAATCCAAACATATCCACCTAAGACGAAATAATCTTCGTAGAAAAAAACATTATTGCCGTAATACTTCAAGAGGAATGGCCAGCCAGCATGACTTTGATTTGGAAAAATATACTTTACGTAGAACAACAGCATGATCATTTGAATTGCAGCTGAAATTGCTAAAACGGTATTGTGATGGCCCTCAGTTTTCTTAAATAGCCAAACCAATAAAGGAAAGACCAGGTAGAACTGCATGGTGACATACAAATAGTAGAGGTAGAACCGTTTGGCATATAGTACATCGTTAAGCCAGGTAGTAAACCAGTTGTTCCAAGTGAAATCAGCTCTATGGAATAGCCACATGGTAATGAAAAGGGAAACTCCCATCCAGAATACGTAGGGGATACCAATATTGCCGATATGTTTTATCCAAAACTTCTTCAAATGAATCTTTCGGTTATAATAAACCAAAAATAATACCAGACCCGTGATGAACATAAAACCATATCGTGCAAAGTGCAGCATCATGTGACTGGCTAACATTAATTCATGTGAATGCGAGCCATTTACGAAAGCGTCGGTATAATGCGATGTAACGTGTGTGGCGAGAACGGCCAACATGAAGAAACATCGCATTAGATCAACTTCGTATAAATAAACTCGATGTTTTTTCTCTGTTTTTCTCTGTTTTCACAAATATAGCTCCTTTGAATACTAATATTAAAAATTATAAACGGAAGTTGTGATCAAAAAAACATAATAATGTTAACAAATGGTTACAAAATAAAGGACCAACTTACAATATGTAAGCTGGTTCTTTACCAAAAAAATGCAAATAGAAGTTTAAATATAGAGTGAGGGGAAAGTGTAGAGAATAGGATGTATTTGGATAAATTTATGGAGTTATATATTCCCCTCTATTTATTAAGTACGTCAAAAAATCGATTTTTACCGAAAAAATTTCAAATTTTTTAAACGATGACGTTTCATGGAGAAAAAAAGCATGATATTGAATTTTTCAATACCATGCTTTTCTTTATTTTTTATTTTTTCTAATCTTGCTCTTAACGTCCTTATATCCGTCCAGAACATTCGCATAACGTCCTAAAGTGAAAAGATAGTCAGATAATCGATTGATGTATTTTAAATTGCTAGGAGCCAATTTTTGCTCTTCACGGTTCAATTTTACCAATGAGCGTTCAGCTCGGCGAGCAATTGTCCGTGCATATTGTAAGTTAGCTCCAGTTTTCATTCCTCCTGGCAAAATAAATTCAGGAATTTTAGGAATTTTTGCAGTTAGTTCATCAATTCTGCTTTCCAACTCGCTAACTTTTTTATCATCAATTTCCTGACGCTGCTTGACTACGATATCGGCTTCAAGAAAGTAGAGATTGCGTTGCAGGTCCTGCAGTTCATCGCTTAGACTCAAACATTTTTCTGATAAATTTGCAATCACCACTCCGATGTATGACTGCAATTCATCAACATCGCCTAAAGCAACGATTTGCAGATCATCTTTTGGCACCATCTTGCCGCTGACTTGCTTGGTTGTTCCTTGATCGCCAACTTTAGTGTAAATTTTGATTGTCATTTCATCTTTCCTCGATTGTATCGTTCAAGTGCTAGAGTTAATGGCTTGTACAAAATAGGGTAGAAGACAAAATTGCCGATGCAGTGGTAAGTATCAAACAAGAAACTGCCAGCAGTGTAAACGATAAAGGCTTCCCAGCCACCCCAAATTGACATGCCAAAGTTAATAATAAGGCCATAGACATAACCTAGCAGGGTAGCAAGAATAATTTGCAGCCAAAAATGTTTACAAAAAACAGGAATTTTGCCAAACAAAAAGACTACTAACACACAAACAGCATAAGCAGCGATCTGCGGCAAAGTCCAAATTCCGAAACCTAAGAAGATGTTGGAAATGACCATTACCAAGACTGCTAGGGCGACTCCAAATCCAAATCCCATTTCCAAAGTTGAGATCATTAAGATATCAGTTACTGGTTGAACGTTTGGAACTGGAATAAAGTGCGCCACTCTTAGCACGACAGCCATTGCCGTCAAAATTGCTAATAAAGCAAGTCGCTTAATTTGTTTATGTGTAGTAGTCGACATTTTGTTAAATTACTCCATTTTAAAATTAAAATTTGCTCCGTGTCCACACGACTCTATCTTTGTTGTGTAGATAAACTTTGTTGGCAGCATTAGCCCATTTACCATTTACGGTGTAGGTCCAATAAAGCTTTTTAGATTTATTTTGGCTATAGCCATGAATGCTGGTAACAAAACCGCCAGAAGACTTTACTTTCCAGCATTTTTTAAGTGCTGCTAAAACAGTAGTATGTTTTTTAACTCTAATATTCTTTTTAGCAATTGTTTTCTTATTATTTTTCAAAGTATATGTAACTCTGATTGTCTTAGCAGCCTGAACTTGGTTATTGTTTGCATCTGCGATGCCAACAGCACCCAAGGATAACAGGATAACAGTGAGAAGTAAACCGAGCTTTTTAACTAATTTATTCATTTTTAATCCTCCAAGAATTTTGATTTTTATTTAATTGGGCATGCCCCGCTTGTTAAATTACTCCATTTTAAAATTAAAATTTGCTCCGTGTCCACACAACTCTATCTTTGTTGTGTAGATAAACTTTGTTGGCAGCATTAGCCCATTTGCCATTTACGGTGTAGGTCCAATAAATCTTTTTAGATTTATTTTGGCTA
>NZ_DICZ01000028.1:0-6675 GCF_002417895.1 Lactobacillus sp. UBA5813 | reverse complement strand
TCGGTTCTGTGCCTTGGGGATCGATGAGTCCACCAACGAGCTACACCGCCGCTGGTGCATGCACAAGTGATATCCGAAACGACCTTTCGAACAAAGACCATGTGGTTTTTGTTGTTAGACGGTATTCGCACCTGTTTGCGAGTTTTATCCCCTGCTTCTGGGCAGGTGACCCAGGTGTGACTCACCAGTGCGCCACTCATCCAATGTTAAAGTCCGTGCAAGCCCTTCATTTATGGGGGTGCGGTCGACTTGCATGTATTAGGCACGCCGCCAGCGTTCGTCCTGAGCCAGGATCAAACTCTCATTTTTTAAATAATCGTTTCAAGATCTTTGTCTCAAAATTTATTGCTTGCGAATTGACTTCGCTTTTGTTTGGGTTTTTACACCCGCACACTTTTAGCGAAACTTTGTTCAGTTTTCAAAGTACTAGCTCCGTCTGCTTTGTGCAGACGACTTTTTTATTCTAGCAGATGTCTTGTTCTCTGTCAAGAACTTTTTCACCCGCGCCGTCGCGCTTTCGCCCGACGACAGTTTTATATATTACCCGCACTTCCTCGTTTCGTCAAATCCTCCTTTTCGTTCGACTTATCCATGAAACACTTGGCTGCGTTGTAATTGAATTCCTTCTTGTTTGTCCGGATTTTGATTATTATTTTTGTAATATGAAAAAAGCGCAATCAAAAAGTTCGGAATTTGCTCTTTTTTCGATCATAAATTGACTCAAAATTTTTCAAAAAAATTTTTTAGGACAAAAAAAACCGAACTCGACTTAAATTTGCCGAATTTGGTCTCTTTTATTTGTTTTAGATTAAACTATCTTCTTTAGTAATCTTCTTCATACCATTCATGTAAGGTACAAGAACATCTGGAACAGTTACTGAACCATCTTCATTTTGGTAGTTTTCCAAAATAGCAGCAACACAACGACCAACTGCCAAACCTGAACCGTTCAAAGTGTGTGCTAAATGAAGCTTGCCGTTTTCATCACGGTAACGAATATGTGCACGACGAGCTTGGAAGTCAGTACAGTTAGAACAGCTTGAGATTTCACGGTACTTGTCTTGGTATGGCATCCAAACTTCAAGGTCGTAAGTCTTAGCACTAGTGAAGCTGGCATCCCCAGTTGACAAAGCAACAACGTGGTATGGCAAGCCTAACTTTTGCAACAAGTGTTCAGCATTATGAGTCAGCTTTTCAAGTTGGTCCCATGAATCTTCTGGCTTACATACCTTAACCATTTCGACTTTTCTAAATTCGTGCATTCTGATCAAACCACGAGTATCACGTCCAGCTGAACCTGCTTCACTTCTAAATGCTGGTGACAAAGCGGTTACATTGATTGGCAGCTTTTCGCCATGAATAATTTCGTCACGGAAGTAGTTAACCAAAGGAACTTCAGCAGTTGGAATCAAAGTCAAATCACGTGGCTTGTCTGGATCGTCGTTATCCACGATGGTATAAACATCTTCGTGGAACTTAGGGAATTGACCAGTTCCTTGCATTGAAGCATCGTTTACCAAGTAAGGTGGAATAATTTCAGTGTAGCCTTCCTTAGTATTTTCATCTAAGAAGAAGTTGAATACCGCACGTTCAAGCAATGCACCTGCACCTTTGTAGAAAACAAAACGTGCACCTGAGACTTTAGAAGCGCGATCCCAGTCCAAAATGTCAAGATCAGTTCCGATGTCCCAGTGAGCCTTTGGCTTGAAGTTGAACTTAGTAGGCTCATTCCATTTACGAACTTCTTCATTGTAGCTGTCATCAGGACCAATAGGATCTGAATCAGCTGGGAAGTTAGGCAAGCGAAGCAAAATGTATTCTTGCTTTTCGCTTAAATCACGAATTTCATTATCCAAATCCTTGATCTTGCTGCTTACTTCCTTCATAGACTTAATGGCATCGCTAGCATCTTCCTTGTTACGCTTAGCTTCACCAATTTTCTTAGAAACTTCGTTACGTTCTGCCTTAAGTTGTTCACTTTGCTTCAAAGCATCACGACGCTTGGCATCGATTGCAACAACTTCGTCCAATTCTTCAGGCTTAATTCCACGCGTAGCGAGTTTATCCTTAGCCCAATCGAGATTCTCACGAATCACTTTAATATCTAACATAGAAAAACCTCCGAAAAAAGAGCCGACTCATCCCTAATACTGGGACGAATCGGCTCACACGGCTTCGCGGTACCACCCATCTTCAGTTTTTTAAAAAACTGCTCTCATTGATTGGCAATAACGGCGCCTAAACCGTGCAACTATTAATTGCCCACATTTATGAAATCCGGAAACGACATCCATTCACTCGCACCAACCGTGAACTCTCTGAAGCAGTCTTAAGATTTCGTGTTTGAGACCATTTTAAGCCATTCTTCCTTTTTGAGCAAATAATATTTTCCCTTATATGAAAAAAGGTTGGAAATTTGAGCATAATCGGTTGTATAAACATATTTAAAACCTATTCGCTCCAGCAATTCTTGTGAATGAAAGTTTGTATCAAAGGTCCCCGCCCAAATTTCGGTTTGTCCCATCTGCTCAAAAGCGTCATGCAAAACCAGCTGCAAAGCTTCCGTCATATAGCCGTGTCCTTCAAAATCTTGTTCCAGCATGAAGCCAATCTCTTTTGTCTTAAGGAGGCTCGCCTCATCTAGACCGCGTTCATACAATTCGACCAAACCGATCAGCTGATTATTTTCTTTTAAACAAAGGGCAAAACTGTTTTTCCGGTTAGCATACTGCTGGGCCCCTTTTTTGGCTTCTTGCAAATTATTGAAAACTTCAAAACCAGCCAATCTATGATAACGAGGATTTTGACCCCACTTTAGCAAAACAGGCGCATCCGTGACTTGGAAGCGCCGTAAATAAATTCTTTTTCCGTCTAACATTATTTTCCTATAAGTTTCAATAACCATCTTGTACCATAGACCAAGCCTAAACTGTAGGCTGCAATTGTCCATGGCTTGCATAAAATAATAATCCAAAAATAAGTCCAAAATTTCATTTCAGTTAGTCCTGCTAATAAGCAAAGAACATCATCAGGCGCAGCTGGAGCGAGAATGCACAAAGCGAAGAACCAATTGAAACGCTTTTGATTTTTGGTCCATTTCATATATTTGTTTAGCGTTTCTTCAGAAATTATATGGAAGATAAAACTTCTGCCGTAATAACGTGCTAAAAAGAAATCAATCAGTGAGCCAATACAAATGCCGATGTAGTTATAAATAAAGCCCTGGATCGGCCCGAAGAAAACCACCCCGCCAAGCAGCGATATTCCGCCTGGAATAATTGGAATTACTACTTGCACAATTTGAATCAAAACAAAAACTACTGGACCAATTATTTTCTTATTAGCAAGGTAGGCCCGCATTTTATCTTGATCGGTAAAAATCCCCAATCGGTACCAATAGATAACTAGCAGAACAATAATGATACTACAAACAATTGTGGCATAATTAATTAATTTGCGACTTTTTTCTTCTGATAAATGCACGCTCTCATCTCCATCAATCATCTATTTATTAGTAGTTCAATTTTAACAAAAAAATCTTTATCTGACTTATTTTTCAACAATACTTAAATAATTTTTCAACTGCGAGCCGCTTTTTTTAAAGCTATAATAAAAGCGTAGATTTCGCAAAAGGATGGATTGCTATGGCTATTATTAAAAAAGATATTGTTTATGATCAAGACAAAAATTTAAGTACAGATATCTATTTTCCAAATGATACAACTTCTAATACGAAAATTTTGATCTTTTGGCACGGTGGTGGCTGGTTCCGCGGCAATAAAAATAGCGTCAAGCCACTAGCCGTAAACTTGGCCAATGCCGGATTCGTAACTTTCGTACCTGAATACAGTTTGGCACCGGCTCACCTTTTCCCAGCTGCTCATCAAGATGCAATACATTTTGTTAACTGGCTGCTTAATTCTGAATACACTGATCCTGATGATCAAAAAAATATCTTTCAAATCGGTGCAAGCGTTGGCGGTACAATGGCATTGCAAGTGGCAGGACAATATGGCTTTCCAACAGTAACCTGGTCTGCTCCAGTTGATTTTTCTCATTGGATTAAAAACCATGAAGCTGTAAAAGCTTCACCAGATGCTAAAAATGATTTTGCTTATACTGATCCTGCTCAAATTCATAATAGTTTCTACAAATATTTCGTTACTACTTATGCCGGTGGTAAACAAGAAGCTATTTTGCAAAAAATGGACGCTGCTGCCTACGACTTCAGTAATTTATCTAGCTTAATGATGATCAATTCCGCTGATGAATTAACGCCGCTTGACAGTGTTCTCAATTTCATTAAATTCTTGGCAAAACATGATCATGAAGTCGAACTTTTGGTTATCAAAGGTCAAAGACATGCGATGGATTATGGCAAAGATTATCTTGATGAATCCCTAGATTATTTACGACAAAGAATTAAGAGACAAAAATAAAATTTTATGATTGATCTAGAAAAATTTATTGCGATCCGCAAAAAGAAGAAAATCTCAAAGGCAGAACTGGCAAAGGGCATTTGCACGCAAGCGACTCTCAGCAATTTTGAAAGTGGTAAAAAAATTCCCTCTTTTAAAATTTTGGCATTGCTCTGTCAAAGACTGGATATTGAAGTTGGCGATATTGTCATCAACCAGCATCAAACCAAGGCTTGGCGCAATTTAAGCCAGGCTGAAAACGCTTATTTGCGTTTTGATTATTCTGAAATACACAGTTTATTGAAAGAATTGCAGCCCAGTGATCTTCGGCTTTCCTACGATCGGGTTCACTACAATTATTTGAATGGTATTTATGCCTTGGAAAATGAACAAGATCAGGTCACGGCGCTTGCATATTTTCAAGAAATCATAGATGAAGACTGGCTAGCCCTGATACTCTTTATTATTTGTTGGCTTTATGGACGCCATAATTACATGAAGGATTCAAATCACTTGTTGCACTATGCATATAAGATTGGTTCTCGTTTTCATGAGGTTTATTATATGGGGAGAATTCTTTATCGTTTAGGATTGAATGCAAATGCCAAAGGATCTTAAAAAATGGCTATGCAGCATTTCCATGATGCTCGTGCTTTTGCGCGGTTTAACCATGACCAATATATCTTAACCAAAGCAAAATTGGCCTTGGATAAAATTAAGCTTTAGTTTCGATAAGTTTAAATACTACCATCCTTTTTGTAAACGCTTTATAATAGTAAGTGAACTTATTTTAGCTTTGAACAAAGTGAGGTAAAAACATGTCGAGATATCAATCAATCAACCCCTATAACAATGAAAACTTTGCTAATTTCGATAATCCAACAGCTGAACGAATTGACGAAACAATTAATTTGGCTTATTCACTATATAAAAAATGGCGGCATGAAGAGCCAGCCAGCCGAGCAGCAATTTTGAGCAAAATCGCTGCTGCCTTTCGCAAACATGAAGACGAAATGGCAAAATTGATGACGCTGGAAATGGGCAAACTTCTTTCCGAATCCAGGGAAGAAGTAGAATTATGTGCCAACATTTGTGACTATTATGCTAAAAATGGCGCTAACATGCTTAAACCTGAACCTTTAAAAACTGACCTTGGCAATGCTTATTATTTAAAACAAGCAACCGGCGTTGTTTTAGCATGTGAACCATGGAACTTCCCACTTTATCAAGTTATTCGAGTTTTTGCACCTAACTTTGTCGTTGGTAATCCAATTATTTTAAAACATGCACATAACGTACCTAGTTCTGCTAAGCTGATTGAGCGCATTATTAAGCGCGCTGGGGCTCCTGAAGGCAGTCTGCTTAATCTCTATCCAAGCTATGATCAATTGGCTCAAATCATCCAAGATCCACGAATTCAAGGCGTAGCTCTGACTGGATCAGAACGCGGTGGTGTGGCTGTAGCTGAAGAAGCTGGTAAAAACTTGAAGAAATCAACGATGGAACTTGGCGGCAACGATGCCTTAATCGTTTTAGATGATGCTGATCCACAAGTTTTACGCAACGTGCTGCGTGATGCAAGAACTTATAATGATGGTCAAGTATGTACTTCATCCAAGAGAATCATTGCAGTTAAATCACGCTATGATGAAGTATTGCATGAACTTAAGAACGTTTTCTCTAGCTTAAAGGCCGGGGATCCACTCGAAACAGACACAACTTTGCCACCAATGAATTCTCAAAGAGCAAAAGAAAAACTAGCTGCTCAAGTACAAAAAGGTATTGATGCGGGTGCAAAAGTCTTCTACCAATATCCGGAAATTGATTCTAAGGGTGCCTTCTTCAGACCAATGATTTTAACAAATATTGATCAAAAGAATCCTATCTACAATAAAGAATTATTTGGCCCAGTGGCTGAAGTCTACTGCGTCGATGATGAATATCAAGCAATCGCATTAGCTAATGATTCAAGCTATGGCTTAGGTTCATCTGTCATTGGCAGTGACATTAAGCATGCACAAGAAGTTGCTACCAAAATTGAAACTGGCATGACAGTAATTAATGGCCGCTGGATTACTTCAGGCGAATTGCCATTTGGCGGTGTTAAGAAATCGGGTTATGGTCGTGAATTAAGCAAGCTCGGAATGATGGCCTTCGTTAATGAGCATTTGGTAATTGACGTAACTGAAAACAACAAATAGTTGATCTAAAAAAATAAATAGCACTGAGGATAGTAAATCAATGTCATTAAGTTAAG
>NZ_DICZ01000004.1:0-63364 GCF_002417895.1 Lactobacillus sp. UBA5813 | reverse complement strand
TCTTAACTTAATGACATTGCATCACCAAGTTGGTGATGTTTTTATTTCGAAATTGATAATTATTTAAAAAGTTCTGACTGGCGTAATTAATTGAATGAATTGAACATCGTCTTTGTTTGGCGTAACAGTAAACGGACGAAGTGGTTGCGTAAATTTCATGACAATAGCATCCGTAACTGACGCACGTAATGCATCCCGCAAATAATCAGGATTAAATGAAATCGTCAAATTCTCACCATCAAGATTCTTAAAGTTAACGTCTTCTTCAACGTTACCAATTTCAGCTGATGTACCCGTTAATTTTACTTTTCCATTTTCGGTATCCAAATTTAAGTTGACAACGTTATTACGGCCAGCATGAGTTAACAAACTTGCACGATCAAGGGCACTTGAAAGATCTGCTAAATCAAATTCAACACTAGTTGTACTTTCAGTTGGAAGCAAACGATCAGTATCAGGATAATTGCCATCAAGCAGTCTTGAATAGAAGGCAATATTGCCAATGCGGCAAAGTACTTGATTATCACCTGGACAAACTTTAACTTCTGGATCTGCCTCACCAATAATTCTTGAAAGTTCTTGCAAACTTTTACCTGGAATAATCAAATCTGTCTTAGTTTGTGGTCCGTTTTCTAAAGCAATGGTTCTTTCTGACAATCGGTGTGAGTCGGTTGCAACAGCCTTAATTGAATCAGGACTAAAAGTAAAGTGAACCCCACTCAAAACCAATCGACTTTCTTGAGTAGCAACAGCGAATTGAGTTTCATTAATAATTTCACGCAAAATTTTGCCTGCAATTGTAAATGAAGATTCTTCTGGAATTTCAGGTAATCTAGGATAATTGTTTGCATCTAGACCATTGATTGTAAATTCACTGTTTTCTGAAGAAATCTTAGTTTGAAAACTTTCCTTTACTTCAAATGAAAAATCTTTACCTGGAAGTTTTTTAACAATTTCACTAAAGAACCGTGCTGGTAAAACAATTGAACCTGTAGATTCTACACTTAAGTCTTCACTTACTGGAATTTTAATTTCAATAGAGATATCAGTATCACTACCAGTAAGAACCAATTGGTCTTCTGATAAATCTAATTTGATACCGCTCAAAATTGGAATAGTTGCTCTAGAAGAAATTGCTCGCATTACATTGTTCAAATTTTCGATGAACAAATTTCTATTGATTGTAAATTTCATTATTGCCTCCTGTTTTTCAGGTACGTTTTCTTTATTTAATTATATATTTAATTAATTAGTAGTAGTAGGTCCTGTGTTTTATGTTGAAAACTCTAAGAATCCTTAAGATAACGGAATTATGCCAGTTAACAAAATGTGTAAAAATCAAAAAGTTTTCCACAGTGGATAACTTTTAGCGATCAAGCATTTGACGTAAATCAAAAATGGCGGATTTGATATCAGCATCAGTTTTAATTTGCTGCTGGATTTTCTCATAGGCGTGCATTACTGTCGTATGATCTTTCCCGCCGAATTCCTGACCAATTTTTGGCAAACTGGCATCGGTTAACTCACGTGAAAGATACATTGCAACTTGCCGCGGTACAACGATTTGCCTTACCCGCTTCTTACCTTTCAATTCTGCAGTTGATGTCTGGAAATAATTGGCAACTACTTCTTGAATCTTAGAGATTTGCAAACCTCGATTCTTTTGTACCAGCTTAAGATCTGCCAGAGCATCACGTGCCAGATTTACATTGATGTCTTCTTTTTCAATTGTGGCATGAGCTTCTACTTTTACTAGAGCGCCTTCAAGTTCACGGATATTGGTATCGACTTGAGAAGCAATGTAGTCTAAGGTGTTGTCGTCAATTGTCAAGCCATCAGCTTCTGCCTTTTTACGGAGAATTGCAATTCTAGTTTCAAGATCAGGTGGTGTAATTTCGACTTGCAGACCCCAAGTAAATCTGGAAACCAATCTTTCTGATAAATCAGGAATTTCTGTCGGAAGTCGATCACTGGTCATGACAATTTGCTTTTGATCGTTGTAGAGCGTTTCAAAAGTATGGAAGAATTCTTCTTGAATCCCTTCTTTTTTAGCAAAAAATTGAATATCATCAACCAACAATAAGTCGCAGGTTCTGTATTTTTCACGGAATTGATCCTGCGTTTTATTTTTGATTGAATTAATAAAATCGTTAACGAAAGTTTCACTTTGAATGTAGACTACTTTAGCATTAGGACGCTCAGCCAGCATCTGATGACCGATGGCCTGCATCAAGTGAGTTTTACCTAAACCTACGCCACCAAAAATAAATAGTGGATTGTAAAAACTTCCGGGGCTATCAGCAACAGCTAAAGCAGCACCGGCAGCTAATTTGTTTCCTTCACCTTGAACAAAATTATCAAAAGTATATTTGTCGTTTAATTTTAAATCCTTAGCAAATTCATCTTGACGTGGTTGAGGAATATTTTGCTGAATTTCATGACGTGGTTCTGGAGTAACAATTCTCTCAGGACCAGTATCACCTTCTATTTGAAAAGTAGGCAAAATTTCAATTCCTGCATAGCCATAGGCTGATTGAATTAATTGCGAAGAAAGGTTCTTTTCCCAGTAGCCCTTTGAGACAGGGTTTTGAACGGCAATTTTTAATTCATGACTATTTTTGTCATATGAAAGAGGTTTTGTATTTTTAAACCATGCATTGTAAGCAACTTCATTAAAACGCTCGCGCATTTCATCATTGAAGTGCTGCCAAAATTTATCAATATCGAACAAAATAAATTCCCCCATTAAATAAAGCAAATTTATTTTATCATTTTAAATATAAGTTTTCCACAAGTGCAAAACAATAATTCAGAATCTACAGGCTGTGGATTATTGCTTTAATCTATTTTTAATTTCTTGTGTGCATATTTAAACAACTTGAGTTTTTAACAGCTCAGCTGTGTATATTTTTTATTGATTTGATAGTAAACTAACCACTTTTTTATATAAAGTATCCACAGACTGTGAATTTATTTTTGAACATGGTGTGAGTTGTGGAAAAAGCTGGGAATTTCTTTGTGCCTTTCTTTTTGTGGAAAACTTTTACAGAACTTTATCCACATTTTTAACAAGAAAAATTGGCCTTGGCTTGCGTCTTTTTTGGGCTTAGCCCTTGGCAATTTTGATTAAACATGCTATTCTAAATAAGAAATTGTGCAGTTAGCACATGAATATTGGAGGTGCATTTTATGTCAACTAAGAGAACTTACCAACCTAAGAAGCGTCACCGTTCACGCGTTCATGGTTTTATGAAGCGTATGAGCACATCTAATGGCCGTAAGGTTTTAGCAAGACGCCGTGCAAAGGGTAGAAAAGTCTTATCTGCTTAAAACCACTGAAATCCCAGTGGTTTTTTTAGTCTACTAGAGTGGAATGAAACGTTTTGAGAAAATCTTATCGTGTAAAATCTGAAAAAGATTTTCAGCATGTATTTGAAGCTGGCGAATCTGTCGCTAATCGGGCTTTTGTCATCTATAAAATAGAAAAAACAGAAAACAAACACTTCCGAGTGGGCATTTCTGTCGGCAAGAAGGTCGGACATACTGCCGTTATTCGAAATCGACTCAAGCGTTACATTCGGGCGGTAATTACTGAATATAAAACAGAAATTGATCCGCATATTGATTTTCTGGTAATTACGAGGCCCTACGCTCGCAATTTTGACATGACTGAGGTGCGCAAAAATTTAATTCATGCCTTGACCTTGGCTCACGTCATTGAAAAGATGCCGGATGGAATTGAGGAAAATAAGAGTGAAAGACATTCTGACTAAAAGAAATGTCAAGCGTCTATTAGCTGTCCTGGCAGTAATTTCGATTGCTGTTGTTTTGGTTGGGTGTGCTCCAACGAGTAGCACTCAACAAGCACCTGTTTCTCATACAAGTGGAAATTGGTGGGATCGCTGGATCATTTATTACGTTTCCGCATTCTTGTTGTGGCTTGCTAAATTAATGGGGAACAATTATGGAGTGACGATTATCGTCTTTACCATTCTTGTCCGGATTATCCTTTTACCTCTGAATGCTATTTCAATCAGAAGTTCTACCAAGATGCAGCAAATTCAACCACAAGTTGATGCGTTACGTAAGAAATATCCTGGACGTGATACAGAATCTAGACAATTATTATCACAAGAAACTAATAAGCTTTATAAGGAAGCTGGAGTAAATCCATATACTGGTTGTCTTCCGTTATTAATTCAGTTGCCTGTTATGTATGCTTTGTACATGGCAATTTTGCGGACGCCACAACTGCAAAATGGACATTTCTTATGGATGGACCTTGGGAAACCGGATCCTTACTATATCATGCCGATTTTGGCGATGGTCTTCACTTTCCTTTCAACTTATATTAGTCAAATGTCAACACCTAAGTCAGCCCAAAACGGGATGACTAAGTTCATGACATATGGAATGTCAATCATGGTTGGTGCAATGGCAATTGGTTTCCAATCAGCTATTACCTTGTACTGGGTTATTTCTAACCTCTTCCAGGCAGTTCAAACTTTCTTCTTGCAAAACCCTATTAAATATAAGCGTGAACAAGAAGCAAAGGCTAAAGCTGAACGTGAGCGCAAGCATCACATTAGAAAAGCTTATAAGCGTTTAGGACGCAAAAAATAAAGATTTCGTCTAAAATCATTTTTAGATAAAGTAGTCAAAGTGCTTTATCCATCGTGATCAATCATGGTGGTATAATGCACTTTTTTTATTTAAAAAGGAACAGGGATTAAGATGGCTCAAACTTTAACTGAATTCGATACGATTGCTGCTATTTCAACACCGATTGGTGAAGGTGGAATTTCAATTGTACGAATGTCTGGTGAAGATGCAGTTAAAATTGCTAATCAAGTATTTAAAGGTGCTGATTTGACTAAAGTACCAACTCATACTATCCATTACGGTCATATCATTGATCCGGATACTAATAAGACAATTGATGAAGCAATGGTAACGGTCTTGAGAGCGCCAAAAACTTTTACGCGTGAAGACGTTATTGAAATTAATTGTCACGGTGGTATCGTAGTTACTAATCATATTTTGCAATTGTTGTTGGCACATGGTGCTAGAATGGCTGATCCGGGTGAATTTACTAAGCGAGCATTTGTTAACGGCAGAATTGATTTAACCCAAGCTGAAAGCGTAATGGATATCGTGCGGGCTAAAACTGATAAAGCTCGTCAGGTGGCAGTTGGTCAATTAGCTGGCGGCCTGATGCATAAAATTCGTGCAATGAGAAAAGAAATTCTGGATACCCTTGCCAATGTTGAGGTTAATATTGATTATCCTGAATATGATGCCGACCAGGTAACTGCCAAACAAATGGCCGATACTTCTAAAAATGTAATTCAAAAAATTGATCGTTTGTTAAAAACAGCACAGGAAGGGACGATTTTGCGCAATGGCTTGGCTACAGCGATTGTAGGCCGTCCAAACGTAGGTAAGTCTTCCCTTTTGAATTATTTGACGCAAAGCGACAAGGCTATCGTAACTGATGTTGCCGGAACTACTCGTGATACGCTTGAAGAATATATTTCAGTTAATAGCGTTCCACTTAAATTAATTGATACTGCCGGCATTCACCATACTGATGATAAAGTTGAAAAAATCGGAGTTGAACGTTCACAAAAGGCACTTAAACAGGCCGATTTAGTTTTGCTTTTGCTCGATGGCAGTCAAGAATTAACCGATGAAGACAAGTCTTTGCTTAAAGAAACAGAAAACAAGAAACGAATTATCATCTTGAATAAAATGGATTTAGGTCAAAAATTAGCCGCCAAAGGGATGCATGATTCAACTGGAAGCGAAGTGGTTTCAACTTCAATTTTGAAAGAGACTAATCTGGATGAATTAGAAGATTTAATCAAAAAGATGTTCTTCTCAGGAATTACCAACTCCAATGATCAAATTATGGTTACTAATCAGCGCCAAGCTGGTTTATTGGCCAAGGCTAAGAAACAGTTGCAAGATGTAGTCAAAGCAGTAGAAGATGGCGTGCCTGTTGATATTGCCCAAATTGATTTCAATGGTGCATGGGATACGTTAGGCGAAATTACTGGTGATAGTGCACCTGATGAACTGGTTAACGCCCTGTTTAGTCAATTCTGTTTAGGAAAGTAGGATAAAAATGAAAACTTACGATACCGATGAATATGATGTAATTGTCGTTGGTGCCGGTCATGCTGGCTGTGAAGCAGCACTTGCCAGTGCTCATATGGGATTAAAAACTTTAGTTGTTACAATTGGTCTAGATATGGTTGCTTTTATGCCATGCAATCCATCTGTTGGTGGCCCTGCTAAAGGAACCGTGGTCCGTGAAATTGATGCGTTAGGCGGACAAATGGGTAAAAATATTGACGCAACCTACATTCAAATGAGAATGCTGAATACAGGCAAAGGTCCTGCAGTTCGTGCTCTTCGTGCGCAGGCTGATAAATGGCAATACCATGAACATATGAAGGATGTAATTGAAAATACACCTAATTTGACCTTGCGTCAGGCAATTGTTGATCAACTAGTAGTTAAAGACGGCGTTTGTCGCGGCGTGATTACTAATACTGGTGCGGAATATCATGCTAAAAGTGTCGTCCTTACTACGGGGACAGCTGCTCGTGGCCGCATCTTCATAGGCGAATTAAATTATTCATCAGGTCCAAACAATACAATTCCGGCTATTAAGCTTTCTGAAAATTTGGAAAAACTTGGTTTTAAACTTCGTCGGTTTAAGACTGGTACGCCTCCTCGGGTTAACGGCAATACAATTGATTATTCTAAGACTGAAGAAGAGCCAGCCGATAAAATTCCTCGGCACTTTTCATACGAGACCAGTGATGCCGATTATTTAAAGGATCAAGTATCTTGCTGGATGACCTATACTAATCCAACTACTCATAAAATTATTCGCGATAACCTTGATCGCTCCCCAATGTTCTCTGGCGATATTGTTGGTGTGGGTCCACGTTACTGCCCTTCGATTGAGACTAAAGTAGTTCGTTTTGCCGATAAAAATCGTCACCAACTGTTTCTTGAACCCGAAGGCAGACATACTAAAGAAGTTTATGTGGGTGATTTTTCTACTTCTATGCCAGAAGAAGTTCAACTTAAAATGCTCCACACCGTTGCGGGACTTGAACATGCGGAGATGATGCGTCCAGGTTATGCGATTGAATATGATGTAATCGAGCCATGGCAATTGAAGCATACTTTGGAAACAAAAAATATCAAAAATCTCTTCACCGCTGGGCAAATGAACGGTACTTCTGGCTACGAGGAAGCTGCTGGCCAAGGTTTGATTGCCGGCATTAATGCGGCTTTGCGTGCAAAGGGCAAGCCTGGCTTTACTTTAGGCAGAGATGAAGCTTATATTGGTGTTTTGATTGATGATTTGGTAACTAAAGGTACTAATGAGCCGTATCGTTTGCTTACTTCGCGTGCCGAATATCGTTTGATTTTGCGTCATGATAACGCAGACTTGCGTTTGACCCCGTATGGTCACAAGTTAGGACTTATTTCTGACAAACGGTATGCTGCTTTTGAAGAAAAGAAGAAAGAAATTGCAGCGGCAAAAGAAAAGTTGGCAACAATAACCATCCACCCTACTGATGAAGTACAAGAATATTTGCAAAATATTAGTGAGGATAAATTGAGTGCCGGCTTGAAAGCAGATATTTTCTTGCGTCGTCCACGTGTTAAGATTGATGACATTGAAAAATTAACGGGCGAAAAGATTGCAGATGATCGATATGTTAAAGAACAAGTAGAAATCAATATCAAGTACGCTGGCTACATTAAGAAAGAGCAAGTACGGATTGATCGTCTTCACCGACAAGAGGCTAAGAAGATTCCAGCAGACATCGATTATGGTGCAATTGAAGGATTAGCAACTGAAGCTCGGCAGAAATTTGAAAAGATTCGTCCGGAAACTTTAGCTCAAGCCGAAAGAATTTCTGGAGTTAACCCGGCTGACTTAGCAATCTTGAGTGTTTATATTCAAAATGGTCGCTACAGTAAAGTGAATAAGTAAAAATTAGTAATCTGAAAACAGCGTATCCATGTTTAAGCATGAATACACTGTTTTTTTATTGCGAGAAAAATTTTAATTAAGAACACTCAGAGAAACAATTTCGTTAACTTATGAAAAATAGAACTAATAATAATAATTTTTAAAAAATTGCATATTTTTTATCCTATATTTTTATGAGAAAATACCTAATAACAATAAAAAAACAGTTGTGTTTGCGCAGGCATTCACATATAAAAGCGCTATCATTGCAACATTATAAATATTTTCTTATCTAACTTTGTGAAATCCATATTTATATAAAAGCGGTTACATAGTTGATATAATGCGGTTAAATAACATTTGCAAATGTGGAAAAATATGTTTCAATAAGTTATGAAAGAAAGAACTTATTGTTAAGGAGATGCACTTATTATGGCAAAGATTAATGGTTCAGATGCAATGTTCAAAGTTTTGTACGAGTGGAACATTGATCATGTTTATGGTTTCCCAGGCGGTTCATTTGACTCAAGCATGAACGCAATTCATAACTGGCAAGATAAGATTAAATTTATTGAAGTTCGTCATGAAGAAGCAGGCTCTTTAGCTGCTTCTGCAGAATATAAATTAACTGGTAAAGTTGGTGTTTGCTTTGCATCAGCAGGTCCAGGTGCTGCTCACTTATTTAATGGCTTATACGATGCCAAATATGATCACACACCAATGGTAGCTATTGTGGCCAACGTTCCAACCAGCAAACAAGATATTGACTTCTTCCAAGCTTTTGATGAAGATAAATGGTTCTTAGATGCAAGCGTATGGTGTGCTCAAGCTAAAACAGCTGAACTTCTTCCAGTCTTAATGGATGAAGCAATTCGTCAAGCATATGCCAAGAAAGGCCCAGCTGTTTTAATTATTCCTAAAGACTACGGCTGGCAAAAGATTGAAGATAACTTCCGCGTTAACTACGATGCTCACGTTGAAGACAGCTATCCAGCACCAACTAAGGCTTCTGTTGAAGACGCAGTTAAGCTTTTGAAAGAAGCTAAGAACCCTGTTGTTTACTTTGGTTTAGGTGCTAAGGATGCAGGCTCAGAATTAAGGGAATTTGCTGAAAAATTCAAGACCCCACTTCTTTCATCATACTTGGGTAAAGGAATTGTTGAAGACAACTTCCCTGCTTACATGGGTACAATCGGCCGGATTGGGCCAAAACCTGCTAATGAAATTCCAAGTCATGCTGACTTGGTAGTCTGGGTTGGTAATAACTCCCCATTCTCAGTTCTTTGGTTCAACAAGAATGCTAAAGTTATTCAAATTGATGTTGACTCAGCTAAATTCGGCAAACGTCACAGCACAGATGTTTCAATGTTGGCTGATAGCAAGAAAGGCTTACGTGCAATTATTGATGCTGGTGAAGATCGCATGGAATCACCTTTGTACAAGGCCTCAATTGCTGACCGTGAAAACTGGGACGCATGGCAAGCAAGCTTTAAGGATTCAGATGAAAGTCCAGTTCGTCCTGAACCAATCTGGGATGTTATTAACAAAGAAGCTGCAGACGATGCTATCTTTGCAGTTGATGTAGGTAACGTTAATGTTGACCAATGTCGTTTGCTTAAGATGCATGACGATCAAAAGTGGGCAACTTCAGGCTTGCATGCAACAATGGGCTTCGGTTCTCCAGCTGCTTTGGCTGCCGCTGAAGTTTATCCAGATCGTGAAGTATGGCAATTAGCCGGTGATGGTGGCTTTGCTATGATGAACCAAGAACTTTTAACAATGGCACGCTACAACATGCACATTTTGAATATCGTCTTTACTAATGAAACTCTTGGCTTCATTCAAGCAGAACAAGAAGACGAATCTAACCAACCACTATCAGGTGTTATTCTTCCAGACAATGACTGGGCAAAAGTTGCTGAAGGTATGAACGTCAAAGGTGTTACTGTTCGCACTAAGGCTGAATTTGAAGCAGCTGTTAAGGAATGGAAGAAGATGGACGGTCCAATGTTAATTGACGTCAAATACACCCATGAAATGCCTTACTCAACTGAATTGAACAGCCTTGACGATCCAGCCTTCGTCAAGAAGTATCAAGCAGAAGACTTGAAGCCATTCAGCTACTTTGCTGATAAATACGGAATGGAAACTGATGCTGCCACAGGTGCATCTCAACATGCAGAACCAGAGCCAGATCCTGAACCAGATACTACTTCTGGTGCTTCACAACACTAATCTGTTTGATAAATAAAATTTATGAGAAAGCGAAACCTTTTGGTTTCGCTTTTTTCTTTGTCTACTCGTATAATATAAAATGAGAAAATTTTGATGGAGGAAATTAAAAAATGCAACAATTTGGCGTTATTGGCTTATCCGTTATGGGTAAGAATTTAGCCTTGAATGTTAGAAATCATGGCTATTCAGTCTCTGGCTTCAGTATTGATAAATCTGAAGTTGATGCTTTTGCTAAATA
This sequence comes from Lactobacillus sp. UBA5813, assembly GCF_002417895.1. Taxonomy (NCBI): domain Bacteria; kingdom Bacillati; phylum Bacillota; class Bacilli; order Lactobacillales; family Lactobacillaceae; genus Lactobacillus; species Lactobacillus sp. UBA5813. The sequence continues at coordinate 52,889 of NZ_DICZ01000004.1, read as the reverse complement.
TGAAGATGATAAGTTAAAACCTTGCTACACTTGGGAAGAATTCGTTAATTCACTTGAAAAGCCACGCAAGATCTTAATTCAAATCATGGCTGGTGATCCAGTTGATCAAACTCTGCAAAAGCTGTTGCCTCTTCTTGATAAAGGCGACATCTTAATTGATGGTGGTAACTCAAACTTCCATGATACTACTCGTCGTTTTGAAGAAATGGAAAAGCATGGCATTCACTTTATCGGAATGGGAGTTTCCGGTGGTGAAGAGGGTGCCTTAAATGGCCCAGCTTTGATGCCAGGCGGTGACGAAGAAGCTTACAAGAAAGTTGCACCGATCTTAGAAGCAATCGCTGCTAAGACCCCTGAAGGCCGTCCATGCGTATCTTATATTGGCCCAAGTTCTAGTGGCCACTATGTCAAGATGGTACATAATGGTATTGAATATGCTATTATGCAAGAATTCTCAGAAGTTTACGATATTTTACGCAAAATCGCTGGCAAGAGCAATGATGAAATGTCAGCTATCTTCGACAAGTGGAATCAAGGTCTTGTCCATGCTTACTTGACTGAAATCACTGCTAATGTTTTGAAGCAAAAAGACAATTTGACCCAAGATCACGTTATCGACCATATTTTAAACGTAGCTTCTTATAAGGGTACTGGTAATTGGATGCTTGAAGACGGTGTTGCTTTAGGTGCTCCAATTAATGTTGTAGCAGAGGCTGTTATTGCGCGTTTCATGTCAAAGACTACTACGCGTGAAGGAAAAGAAATTGTATGGAACGGTGATGTTCCAGACAACTTGATCGATAATTTGGAAAAAGCATTGCAATTAACACAAGCTGTTGCTTATGCTCAAGGCTTCCAACAATTAACAATGGCTGCTAAAGCATATGATTGGAATCTTCGTTACCCTGCAATTGCACAAAACTGGGAAGCTGGTTGTATCATTCGTTCATCAATGTTGAAAGATATTGAGAAAGCATACGAAGATGGCAAGCAACTTGAAGTCTTGTTCCAAGATCCATACTTCAACCAATTGATGGTAAACAATATTCATGCTTTGCGTGAAGTTGTTAGTTTAGCAACTAAGGCTGGCATTCCAACTCCAACTTTGAGTGCATCATTGAATTACTTGGAATCAATTTTTGATCCAAGTTTGCCAGCTAACCTTATTCAAGGCCAACGTGACTACTTCGGTGCTCACACTTACCTTAGAAATGACTGTGAAGGCACATTCCACACCGAATGGTATGAAGAAAAATAATTTTGTTACACGTGCAACAAAAAAAAGAGAACTCGTGAGAGTTCTCTTTTTTGATGTAGAATATTAGTGTTACTGTAAATTATTGATAAAGTGGAGAGTTGATAAAGATGAAAAATGAAAATAATACTAGTCTAAAGCTCCTAGGACAAGCCTTGATCGTGGGAATCTGTACAGGAATTGTCGTAGGATTATTTAGATTTGGCATTGAAAAAACTACTGCTTTTTGGCTGCATTTGTTTTCATTAGCACATCGAAATCCTGTTTGGTTTATTGCAATTATTGTGGGTTTTCTATTAGTTGCAGTAGTAGCAGGATATTTTGTTAAACAGCAACCGCACGTTGGTGGTTCAGGTATTCCTGAAGTAAAACTTGAGTTACAGGGAAAATTATCTGTTAAGTGGTTCCCTATTCTTTGGCGAAAATTAATCGGTGGCATTCTGGTGATTGGAACTGGTTTGTTTCTTGGCCCAGAAGGTCCCTCACTTCAATTAGGATCATCAATTGGGCAAGGAGTTGGCGAGAGTTTTAAACAAACAAAAACTAATTCTCGCGTCTTACTTGCTACAGGAGCAGCGAGCGGTTTATCTGCTGCCTTCGGTGCTCCACTTTCAGGCTCTCTTTTTGTGTTAGAGGAAGTTTTCCATAATTTCTCGCCACGAGTTTGGATGAATGCCTTGGCTGGTGCGATTGCGGCCAACTTTGTTGTTTCTAATTTCTTTGGTCTTCATCCAGCGCTTGCAATTCCATACAACCATTCATTTCCAATCCCGTTATATTGGCATCTAGTCTTACTGGGACTTGTACTTGGACTATGTGGTCACTTGTATAAGGTTGGCCTCTTCGGGTTAAAAAAAGTATATTTAAAGATCAAAATTTTGCCTAGATGGTTGCATGGGTTAATTCCTTTGGCAATTTTGATTCCAATTGCTTATGCTTGGCCGCTCATCACTGGTCCGGGCAATCGCTTGATTTTATCTTTATCAGATACGATTACGACTCAAGGCTGGGTAACTGTCGGGATGCTGGCCTTCTTCTTCGTTTTGAGACTAGTATTTTCAATTGTCTCCTATGATTCAGGTCTACCAAGCGGCATCTTCCTCCCTATCTTGACGATGGGAGCTTTGATTGGTGGCACTTATGGTACCTTCATGGTTCAGCTGGGACTTTTACCACAAAAACTGGTCATCAATCTGATTATTTTCTCAATGGCCGGCTTATTTGCTGCAATTATTCGAGCTCCGTTTACAGCTATTATTTTGATTACTGAAATGGTTGGCTCGCTGCTTCACTTAATGCCACTTGCAGTCGTTGCCTTCATTGCCCTTTTGGTTGATGAACTCTTAGGCGGACGGCCAATCTACGACAGTCTTGCAGAAGCAATGGAAGGTAAAAACGGTGTAGCTAAAGAATCATATCTTGAAGATCAATTGACGGTGCCGGTATATGAAAGCAGCCAGTTGGTTGATAAGAAAGTTGCAGATATTGATTGGCCTGAAAACACGTTGGTTAAGTTAATTAGACGTGGCAGTGAAGAAATTATTCCAAACGGGAAAACGGTTATTGCTGCTGGCGATATGCTTATTCTGGCGGTAGATCAGAATATGCGCGGCAAAGTTTACGATGAAATGAAGAAACTGCAAGAAGTTGAATTCGACGGATAAAAATTATTTTTCTCTTGCCAAAAATATTTTTTCAGGTTATATTGTTTGTGAAAAGTAAATACGGCGATGACGTTCGCCTTTAAATGAGCAAAATCTAATGACGTCTACTTTTACCTACACAATAAGTGTGTATTGAAAGTAGGCGTTTTTAATTTTGCTCTTTTTTGTTTTAGGAGGTTTAAACTATGACTGTTTATGTTGAAAAAGTTCGTGCAATGGAAATTTTTGATTCTCGTGGCAATCCAACTGTTGAAGCTGTTGTTACTCTGTCTGACGGAACGATTGCTAAGGCTGAAGTACCATCTGGTGCTTCAACTGGTGAAAAAGAAGCCGTCGAATTGCGCGATGGTGGTAAGAGACTAAATGGCAAGGGCGTTGAAAAAGCAGTTAATAATATTAATTCAAAAATTAATGCTGCCCTGAAAGGAATGAATCCGTATAATCAAGCAAAAATTGATCGAACAATGATTGAATTAGATGGAACGCCAAATAAGGCAAAACTTGGAGCAAATGCAATTTTAGGTGTTTCAATGGCAGTTGCCCGTGCTGCCGCTCAATTGAAAAATGAACCTTTATATCGTTATCTTGGCGGCTGCGATTTAGAGTTACCGCAAACTTTTCATAATGTAATCAATGGCGGAAAGCATGCTGATAACGGAATTGATATTCAAGAATTTATGATTACCCCAGTTAAAAAGACTTCATTTCGCGATGGTTTTGAAAAGATTGTCAATACTTATCACGCTTTGAAAAAAGTAATTGAAGATGCCGGCTTTGAAACGGGGTTAGGTGATGAAGGTGGCTTTGCCCCTAACCTTAAGAGCTCAGAAGAAGCATTAAAGATGCTGCAAATGGCTATTACTAAGGCCGGCTATAAGCCAGGCGAAGATATTGCCATTGCTTTTGATGCTGCCGCAAGTTCTTTTTACGATAAAAATGACGGAAAATATCATTTTGAAGGTCATGTCTGGAATGGTGATCAAATGCTGGACTACTATGACAAGCTTTTGAAAGAATTTCCAGAAATTATTTCTGCTGAAGATCCTTTCGATGAAAATGACTGGGATAATTTTGAAAAGTTTACTGCTAAATTTGGCGACAAGATTCAAGTAGTAGCCGATGATAATGTCTGCACTAATCCAAAATTAGTGCGCAAAGCTATTAAAGATAAGCTCTGCAATGCCGTTTTGATTAAAGTTAACCAAATTGGAACCGTAACTGAGACTTTAGAAACGATTCGCTTGGCAAGAAAGAACAACTTTACGACAATGGTTTCGCACCGCTCTGGTGAAACTGGCGATACTTTTATTGCTGACTTTACTGTGGCAACTAATGCTGCTGAACTTAAATCTGGAGCCCCAGCAAGAAGCGAACGGGTAGAAAAATATAATCGCTTGCTCGAAATTGAGAATGAAATTGGCGTAGAAGATGAAAGATTAGCTCATTTTCCAAATAATGTTGATTTAGACTAGTTTAAAGCTGGATAGAAAATAAAACTCGAACACAAAAATAAGATGATCAGTTAAGACCATCTTATTTTTTTAGTTAAAACCTATAGTTAGTGACTTCTACTCTTTGCTGATTACTTTGCCCACTTGTCCATTATTTTCTTTAAGCAAAACTTGAGCTGCTTCTTTATCTTTCTTTGTCTTAAGCATCACAATTGCTAAGCCAACATCATTATTTGTTTTCTTAAGCGTTGACAAGGCTGTTTCCTTATCAGCACCGGTGGCAATATTGATAATTCGACAAGCACGATCAACTAGCTTGGAATTGGTAGGTTGAACATCAATCATAATGTTTTCATAGACTTTTCCCTGACGAATCATAACACCAGTTGAAATCATGTTAAGAATCATTTTTTGTGCAGTTCCCGACTTCATTCTAGTTGAACCAGTAATAACTTCAGGTCCTACTACTGCCTCAATTTTGATATCGGAGTGCTGTCCAATTTCTGAATTTGGTACGCAAGCAATTGAAACAGTTAATGCTCCAACTTTTTTAGCATAATTGAGACAGCCAATTACATATGGCGTGCGGCCACTGGCAGACAAACCAAGAACAGTATCGTTAGCGGTTAAATTAAGCTCTCTGAGATCTTTTTCACCAAGCTCTGGGGAATCTTCCGCCCCTTCTACTGCACGGTACATGGCTCCTTTACCGCCGGCAATGAGACCGACTGCGCGTTCAGGCTTAATGCCATAAGTCGGTACAAGCTCTACCGCATCGAGAACTCCGAGGCGTCCACTTGTCCCCGCGCCTACGTAGACAAGCCTTCCGCCTTTAGCATATCTTTCAGAAGCTTGATCAATAGCTTGAGCAATTTGAGCATCCTGTGTACCAACAGCAGCAGCAACTTTTTGATCTTCATGATTAATGGTTTTTACCATCTCTAATGTCGACATTGTGTCGATATGAAGAGTAGCAGGATTGCGAGTTTCCGTAATCAAATTTTTGATCTGCATATTCATATCCCTAAATTTCTATCGTTTTTATTTATTAACTAAACTACCATCTTCATTTTTGGCAACCATACCTGATTTTGGTGTACCGAAGAAGTAGGTAGCAATAAAACCACCAATGTAAGCTGCAAGCAAGCCTAAGCAGTATGCCCACCACATGTTATGAGCGATAAGTGGAATTAAAGCCCAACCTGATGTACCAATTGCAATCGCACCTAAGTGTGGGAACATGCCAATAACGGCACCACCTATACCACCACCAACACAGGCAGTAATAAATGGTCGACCTAAAGGTAAAGTTACACCATAAATTAATGGTTCACCAACACCTAAAATACCGACAGGCAAAGCCCCTTTAATCAATTTAGTCAATTGTTTGTTGTGACGGCATTTAATCCAAAGTGCAATTGCAGCACCTACTTGACCAGCACCGGCCATTGCTAAGATTGGAAGAAGTGGAGTATAACCCATCTTTTGAATCATTTGCAAGTGAATTGGGGTCAAAATTTGGTGTAAACCAAGCATTACCATTGGTAAGAAGAACAGACCAAGAATAAATCCGGCAAATGGACCACCAACAGCTAATACCCAGTTAATTGAGCCAACTAGTGAGTTAGATACCCAACCAGCTAAAGGCATAATCAGGAAGACTGTAAATAGTCCCATAATTAAAACAGTTAAAAATGGAGTAACAAGGATATCTACACTGTCCCATACATGCTTATGGAAGAATTTTTCTACATAAGACATTAACCATACGGCAAGAAGGACACCAATAATACCACCTTGTCCAGCAGCTAACGGCTGACCATCAAAAATGTTAGGAATTGTTACTGGAGCAACTACTCCTGGCAAGTAAACAATACCGCCGATAATACCGCCAAGACCTGGAGTGGCACCAAATTCTTTGGCAGTGTTAATCCCAACGTAGATGTTTAAGTAAGCAAAAAGAGCGCTGGAAATCATGCTTAAAACGGTAATTCCAAGACTCCAACTGCTTGGCAGCATTTTTGCAGCCAACATGTTCTTCAAAATACCGGAGACACCTGAAATTAAACCGGCACCGATGAAGGCTGGAATTAATGGAACAAAAATTGAAGAAATATGCTGTAAAGCTGCACGCCACCAAGTTTTCTTAAGAGCTGCTTTATGAGCGGCATGAACTTCGGCAGCTTTTTTTCTACTTCTTTTTTGCTAGATTGATAGCTGCTTTCGGTAGTTTTCAGATTGTCTGGAAATACTTCCCCTTCTTTTACATCGACTTCGGCACACATCTCTGCGGCCACTTTAGTGTTGATACCAGGGCCTAATACTATTTCGAGAGTCTCAGCTTCAACTACGCCAATTACGTCATTGATAGCCTTTAATCCGTCAACGTCGACCTTAGACATGTCTTTGATAGTGATTCTTAAACGTGTCATACAGTGAATTAATTTAGTGACGTTCTGTGGACCACCGATTTTTTCATAAATCTGGTCGCCGAGAACTTTATATTTGTTTTCCGACATTGTTCTTCTCCTCCCTTAGAGTTGAATTTTTTGAAATTTTATTTCAGCCGAAAAGCAGATTCTTAACTGAAAGTGCTTTCTAAAATTAAGATTAATGCCAATATTAGCGGGTGTCAATAAATATTTACAATATAATTTAATTATTAGAATGTGAATTTTTTGAAATAATATTTCAATATTTAGAATAAAAAAGGCCCCAAATTGGGGCGATAGATTAGTTTTTCTCCTTCAGATGATTGGTAATCCTGGAGGTTGCTTGCATCCTATTTTCTAATTTGGGCACGTCTTTTGCAATTAAACATAAATAGAGCAAACATGACATTGTCATTTCACTGAATAAAGAGTTAATTGCTCCTACTCGCAGCAACTGTTCATTACTTGGAAGGGGCAAAATGATGCTAGCCAATTGAGAAAGTGCAGAATTTGAGTCGCGGGTGATGGCGATTATCGGTGTTTGATTATGATGAGCTTGTCGAGCAGCCAGCAAGATCTCCTCGGTTTGTCCGCTGTATGAAAAAATAATCATTACGTCTTTGGGTGTAGTGAAATATGACTGCTCTAAAGCAATATGAACGTCATCATCATAAAAAGCTTTTCGTCCAATTCTAATTAGTTTGTAGTATAAGTCCTTAGCTGGAAGTCCTGATGCTGCCACCCCTTCTAAATAGATGCTATCTGCTTGTCGCAGTAAGGAAGCGGCGATTCCTATTTCTTTTGTATTATTTAATTTAACGAATTCTGTTAGATTTTGCTGCAACGATTTTTCCAATTTTAATAAGACTGTTGTCGATGTATCACCGTTTGCAACAATGGTATCGAAATCATCGTTCTCTTTTTGCGGCGCATCTTGTGCAAGCTGCAATTGAAAATCTTTTAATCCTTTGAACTCCAATTGCTGACAAAAGCGTACAACCGAAGCTGCACTAGTTTTAGTGATTTTTCCCAATTCTTGCGCATTGTTGGTTAAGAAGGCAGCAGGATTTTCCAACAAATAATCAGCAATCTGCCTAGAGGTTTTTGATAATTTTGGGTAATCGTGCAGAACTTTGTCTTTTATTTTCATTTTGATGCCTCGCTATTCTAAGAACTCCTTTTCATTTCAAATATTAGCTATAATGAAATAATTTTTCAATTAAAAGCTTTTTTTGAGCAACTGAAAAAATGAAGTGGACTCCTAAATATTAATTTTTCAAAAATAAAAATCCCTTTAAACTAATAGCTTGAAGGGATTTTTGCTGTCTATTTTTCTTTTTTATTTCTTGTAAAAGGTATCTTCTACGGCTCTGGTGATCGCAATTTTATCATGCGCATAAGATAACCCACCTTGGATGTAAAGGCGGTATGGTGGACGAATTGGGCCATCAGATGATAATTCAATAGTTGAGCCTTCTACAAAACTCCCAGAGGCCATAACGACTTGATCTTCATAACCATCTTGGTGGTAAGGAATTGGATCAACGAAGGAGTTCATTGGGGAATAGTGTTGAATTGCAGCACAGAATTTAACCATTGGATCTGGATCACCGAAAGTTACGGTTTGGACAATATCAGTTCTTGGATCATTCCATTTTGGCATGACTTTCATACCCATTTCTTCAAGTAAAGCAGCGGTATAAACCATGCCTTTAAGAGCCTCACCTGTTGTGTGAGGAGCCATAAAGAAGCCTTGGTAAATGTCGCGTAAGAAGCCCCAGGTTGGGCCTTCACCCTTACCGGCACCAGGAACATTTAGTCTGGAACCAGCTTGTTCGATCAAATCTTTGCGCCCGATTAAGAAGGCGCCACCTTTGACAATACCAGCACCTGCATTTTTGAATAAAGATCCAGCCATCATGTCAGCACCGTAAAATGTTGGCTCTTCGCATTCGGAGAATTCACCGTAGCAATTATCGATAAAGATATTAACATCAGGACGCACTTCTTTGATAAATTTAAGCATCTTCTTGATCTTTGCCATCGTAAAGCTTGGGCGAACAGCATAACCAAGTGAACGTTGAATGGCAACTACCTTGATGGACTTGTCCTGCAAGTCTTTGCGCGCTTTTTCATAATCGATCTCATTGTTTGGAAGCAATTCAGTAGTCTTAAAGTTAATGCCCCATTCCTTCATGTTTCCTGGCTTGTTCCCGGCCAAACCAATTACTTCTTGAATGGTGTCATAAGGAGTTCCTGTTAAGTAATAGAGCGTATCACCAGGCCGAAGCATGCTAAATAAAGCGGTGGCAATGGCATGCGTTCCAGATGAAAACTGATTTCTTACTAAAGCGTCGTCAGTCTTGAAGTAATCTGCATAAATTTGTTCAATCTTGTCACGGCCGATATCATCGTAGCCGTAACCAGTAGAAGGAACCAAATCTTCTTCACCGACATTATGCTTTCTAAATAAGTCCAAAACACGTTGCTGGTTATAAAGAACCTGCTCATCAATTTCTTTTAATCGAGATGCAATTAATTGATCAACTTTGTCGACTTTTGCGCTTAATTCTTTAGGCAAATTCTCTTTCCATGATAAAACCATAATTTTCTCCTTTATTTATTTTCCTTCAATACTTCTGCTTGTACTAAAATCTTGCCATCTTTTTGCTCAGAAACATAGACTCCTTGAATTTCTGGTACAAAGCCAGGGAACTTTTCAATTGCGCCTGCCAGAACTTCGAAATACTTTTGGTCAATAGCCGACCATCTTTCTCCCGGAGCTACGATGAAGACGCCTGGGGGATAAGGCAAAGCCCCTTCGGCTGCGATGCGTCCTTCTACGTTCTGCAGATCGACCAGTTCGCTTTGGTTGCGCATAAACAAGTCGTCGGCCTTAGCTGGGATCATTACATAGTTTTGCATATCTTTTTTAGCAAAAAGCTCCTTTTGCAAAGTAAAAGTTTGATTTTGCTTGTAATACTCATGCATTTCTTGGCATAAACGCTTTAATGTATAGCCAGCATAACATTTAGGATAGCGTTTGGCCAGTTTAGGCAAGGCTTCAGCTAATGGAGCATCTTCATTGTAGAATTCTTCGAATTTCAAAAATGCATCCAGTAGCGTGTTGAGCTCTTCTTCAGTATCTCCTGGTGTCAGTAAAAACAGCAGAGAGTTCAAGTCTGCCTTGGCCCGAATGATTCTTTTTTCCATTAAAAATTCAGAAACGACTGCTCCCGGAATGCCATTTTCCTCATACCGGTCATGTTTAATATCAATTCCTGGAGTGACAACGGTGATCTTAAGCGGATCAAGCATTGCCTCACCGTTTGCAATTTGATTGAAACCATGCCAAGAGTCTTCATGCTTGAAATTCCAGTATTCGCTGTGGGTCATTAGTTCTTCAGTTGGGATTTTAGCAAAATTGTCAGGGACAAACGGCCGGAATAATTTAGATTTTTTCAGCAGCTTTTTTCTGAATTCAATTCCTAATCTTAAAGTTTGGTCCCACCATTTCTTGTTGCCAGCTCCAGCCGTCAAATAAGAATTAACGGTTAGCGAAGCATAGAGCGGATAAGAGTAGCTGGAAGTGACAAATTTTAGGTATGCATTGTTGAAATGCTTGTGGTCAACATAGCGTGCCTGTCCTTTGATGTGCGAGTCTTTTTTCAAAATCTGTGAAGCTTGAGCCATACCGGCTTGTTGCTTGTGCAAAGACTGAGTAACCAGAATGCCGGGGTCATCAGGGCCATAATTGTAAGCCAGTGGCGATAAGTGCTTCATGATTGGTACAAATTGCTCAAATCCGCCCCAAGCACAGTCGAATAAGATGTAGTCACATAGCGAACCAATTTTGTCGATCAGCCATTTGGCATTGTAAAAGAGACCGTCATAGGTTTCAGATTGAATAATCGCTAATCTAAATGGACGCTTGGCCTTGGCTTTTTCGGGTTCGACCTTGGCAATTTCTTGTCGTAAGTATTTTTCATCTAATGCACGTGGATTCATTTCACCGATTAAGCCTAATGGATTACGGTCCGTAGGAATGTAAACGGGTTTGGCTCCCGTCATAACTAGAGCACTGTTATAGAGCGATTTATGGTTGTTGCGGTCAAATAAGACTAAGTCTCCTTCACGCAGAATAGCCTTCGCACAAATCGAATTGGCACTAGTTGTACCATTTGTACAAAAGTAAACTTTGTCAGCATTGTAGGTTTGTGCAGCCTTTTGTTCGGCCGTTAAAGGCGTTCCAGCATGCATCATTGTGTCGCCTAATTCAGCGACGGTATCGCTGGTATCGGCGAACATTAAATTTTTACCGAAAAAGTGATTGAAAATAGCACCAGCTGGGTGTTTAGCATAATATTGCCCATTGTGGTGGCCTGGCGTGGTGAAGCTGATAGGCTTATCTTGGGCAAAATGAATTAAATCGGATAAGAAGCCAGGAACCATTTCTTGCGTGTATTTCTGTGCAGCCTTTTCTGTTTGGGCGAGCTCATTTTTATTTAGCGTTGCATCTGCAATTTCGATAATTGGGATTCCTAAACCGGATGCTTTTTGCAAATCATGCGCCAATCTTAATGATGCTTGATCACTGGTGTTAACAACGATTGCGGCAAGAGATGCAGGGTCAGTGTTTTCAGTTAGAGAAATGGTGTGCCAATTTTCTAATTGCTTGAACTTCACATTCTTGCCATAGGCGATTTTTAGAAAATTCATAAATTATTCTCCAAAAACTATTGCAAATAAAGAATAAATCTTTATAATCTTTGACGTACATTTTTACACTTTATGATTAAAATTAATATTGGATTGAGAATAATGTACCAAAATTAGATTATATCTACATTGAGGCTATATACAAGTGAATTTGCGGAGTCTATGTACTTGCATACAATTGAAGCCACCAAATATTAATCGCAGGAATTAGCAATATAATTTAATATTTGGAGGATTAAAAGTTGGATACTTTGGAACCGACGAAAAAGCATTATATGAGTTGGCCAGTAATTGCATTGATTGACTTTGTGACCATCATTAGTTTTGAAAATATCTTTTATCCTTTTCAAAACCAAGGTTTATCAGTTGTAATTTCCTGGATTTTCTTACTGTTTACTTATGTTATTCCTTATGCTTTGATTTCTAGTCAAATGAGTTTGACCTTCGACAATCAAGCGGGAGGCCTTGCTTCATGGGTGCGTCACAGCAGCAATGATACTTTGGGCTATTGGACTTCATGGATGTATTGGGTTCAGAGCGTACCATATATCGTTGATGTTTCTAACTCGGTAATCGTTTCTTTTAGTTGGATCATTTTTGGTGACAATTCATTGGATAAAAGAATATCAACCTTCTGGTTTGGGATGCTGACTTTTGTCATCATTTTGATTTTCATTCTATTGGAAAATCGTTTGAAGAATTCATTGGAAATTCTTTCTTTAATTGGTGGTGGCGCAATGTTTATCATGTCCATGCTGTTTGTTTTGCTAGCAGGCTGGGCTGTTATGCATGGTCACCATATTGCAACGCAGCCATTTAACTTGGGTGCATTTAAACCATCATTCAGTTTGAACTACTTCTCAACTACAGGATTGCTGATCTTTGCCATGTCTGGTGCTGAATTGGCTGCGCCTTATGTATCGCAAATGCGCAATCCTAAGAGAGATTTTCCTAAGGCAATGTGGATGTTGGCAATTATGACCGGATTCTTAACAATTTTTGGGACTTTGGCTTTGGCAATGTTCTTTAATGCACACCATATTCCACATGACTTTAAGATGAATGGTCCATACTATGCTTTCCAATTATTAGGAAACAGTTTAGGTATCGGCAAGACTTTGATGTACATCTTTGCCGTAGTTCAAGCACTGTTTATGATGGCCCAATTGGCGGTATTGCTTGATGCTTCAAGTCGTGTATTTGCTGGGGATGTTGCTGACAGATTTATGCCTAAATGGTTAACTGAAAAGAAAAATAAGAGCGGACGTCCGGTCCACTCCTACACTTTTACTGTTGGCTTGAGCTTGTTCTTGCTTTTGCTAACGGGAACTTTGCCTAATATTAATACCATCTATAATTGGTTGTTGAACATCAACGGAATTATTTCACCATATAAGACTTGCTGGGTTTTCTTCGCCTTCGTAGCAATGCGGATGCACCAAGAAAGATACCACTCAGATTATGTCTTTATCAAAAATAAAACTGGAGCTTTAACCGTTGGTTGGTGGTGCCTGATCTTCACTTTCGTTTGTGCTACTTTAGGATTTATTCCACAAAATGTAAAAATGGGTACACCTGCATTTAGCCACCAATTGATTATGAACTTTATCACTGTTTTCGTACTCTTTGGTTTAGGGTTGATCTTGCCATGGATACGTAAGCATGAGGAAAAGAAAAATAAGCAATAAGACAATAATTATAATTAAAAAAGACGTAGCTTTAATGCTACGCCTTTTTGCTATCACCAGCAATTTTGGCTTTATTCAAAAGCAAGGAGCTGCTGACAACAGACACGGATGAGAATGCCATTGCTAAACCGGCAAGTTCAGGACTTAAGGTCAAACCTAATCCAACGAATAAGCCGGCAGCAATTGGAATGCCGATCGTGTTGTAAATGAGTGCCCAGAAGAGGTTTAATTTAATTCGGTTGAAAGTTTTCTTGGAAATATCAAGAGCCCGTACAACACCGCACAGATCGTTTTGGACAAGGACAATTCCACCAGAATCAATGGCAATATCAGTACCAGAGCCCATAGCAATTCCAACATCGGCGGTTGATACTGCTGGTGCATCATTTATACCGTCGCCGACAAAAGCTACTTTACGACCTTCAGACTGCAACTGTTTGATTTCACGTGCTTTTTCCGTGGGCAAAATTCCAGCGATTACTTGATCAATTCCAACTTCGTTTGCAATTGCTGCGGCTACTTTTTCATTATCGCCTGTCAGCATGATTGTCTTTAAGCCACGCTTTTTAAGTTCAGCAATTGCTTCCTTGGAACTAGGCTTAGAAGTATCTTGGATTGCAATTAAGCCAATAATGGTGGTGTCTAAGCCAACATAGACCACTGTTTTTGCTTGGCTTTGCAATTTTGCAGCTTGTTCAATTATTTCCTGGGAAATTTTTGCATCTTTCAAAATTTTTTCACTGCCGACAAAAGCATTTTGCTTTTGATAAATAGCTCTTATGCCCTTTCCCTCGACTGCTTGAAATTGAGTGATTTGCTCTAGGGGTACCTTTGCTTCTTTAGCCTTATTGACAATTGCTGCAGCCAATGGGTGCTCAGAATTTTCTTCGAGGCTGGCCGCAATGGTCAGCACTTCGTCTTGCTTTCCGACAATATCGGTAACAACTGGCTTACCAATGGTAATTGTTCCAGTTTTATCAAAAACAACAGTATCAATGTCGCTAACTTCTTCTAGAACTTCCCCATTTTTTATCAAGACTCCCATTCTGGCACTTCTTGCAGTTCCTACCATTAAAGCAGTAGGTGTTGCCAGTCCGAGTGCACATGGACATGCAATAACAATTACAGAAACAGCGAACAGCATTGCTTCAACAGCAGTTGCACCCAGAAACGCAAACCAAATAATAAAAGTCAAAATAGCAATAATGAGAACGGTTGGGACGAAAATATTGGAAATTTTGTCAGTAATATTTTGGATTGGTGCATGGCTGGTCTGGGCCTTTTTGACCAAATCTACGATTTGACTCAGCATGGTATCTTTTCCAACTTTAGTTGCTTTGAAAGTTATCGTTCCATTGATGTTGATGGTTGAACCAACGACAGCATCGCCTTTTTTCTTAGCAACTGGCATGCTTTCACCTGTTACCATTGATTCATCGATCGTAGATGAACCATCGGTAATAACACCGTCAACAGGAATTTTTTCGCCGGGTTTAACGCGAATTAAATCGCCAACTTCTACTTCTACAAGTGGAATTTTAATGTATTCGCCGTTGCGCCAAACTTCAGCGTCCTTTGCCTGTAGATTCATTAATTTTGCTAAGGCATTTGAGGCGTTGTCATGCATTTTTTCTTCCATTGCATCGCCCAGAAGAACGAAAATGGTGACAAAAGCAGCACTTTCAAAGTAGACTTCTCGACCAGTGAACATCGCAAAAATACTGTAAAAATAGGCCACGGATGTACCCACAGCAACTAGCGTATTCATATTGGCGTTATGCTTTTGAAACGCTGCCCAGGCGCTTTTCCAATATGGAGCGGCTGAAATTACCATGATGATTGTCGTTGTGATCAAAGCGATCCAATTATATCCTGGCATCATCCAGTGAAATGGCATGGCCACCATTTGAATCAACATCGGAATAGCCAAAATAAAAGATATCCAAAAGCGCTTAATATTTGAAAGTTTCATTACTTCACAATGACCTTTCCATGAAACATGTCCATTCCGCAAGCAAAATTATAAGTAGTAGCCTTGTCGGTTGGAATAGTGATTTTAGTAACTTTTTGCTTAGTTAAATCTTTATTAACGCCTAGTTGTTCAAAAACTACATGTGATAAACATGCTGTGGAGTCCTGCATGTCAAACGCAACTTGGGCAGGCACACCCTTTTTCAGTACAATCGTTGATGGTGAATAGCCGCCTTTTACAACGATTGTCGCGTTTTGCTGGTTGTTTGAAACTTGGCTGCTGCCCACTGCCTCAGTGTGTTTGCCAAAGAACCACCAAATAATAAAACCAATTAATCCAAGTCCGATAATAATTGCCAAAATTTGAAAAACAGTCATTTTATTCACTCCTAACATAAATGCGCTTTATCCGGTAAACAGTTGCAGGGAACCTTTTCCGGTGCGTCTTTTTCTTTTTCAGTGATAACCTCTTTCATCTGAGCTAAATCTTTTTTAGAAATTGGTGAATCAGATAATAGCTTTAAGATGACTTCGCCTTTATGCATGTCACACATGCGGTTTAAGAGCCCCTGAGCGGCTTCAATCATAATCTGCGTCTGACTAACCGCAGCTGTGTAAATAAACCGTCTGCCGTCCTTTTTTGTTGCAATGAGCCCTTTTTTAACCAAACGGCGCAATAAAGTTTTGATTGTTGACTCTGTCCAGTTCTTTTTAGCTTGCAACTCTTCGATTACTTGAGTAGAACTAGCGTGCTTTAATGTCCAAACAATGCGCATAATTTCCCACTCGCTATCAGAAATGGTGCTTTCGTTTTCTTGCAATTTAACCATAATAGTTTTCCTTTCGTTTACAATTGTAACTATACTCTTTAAGTTTACAAATGTAAACAATGATGCAACAAAAAAGAGAGTCTTCTTGACTCTCTGATTTTATTGCACAACATTTGCGACCCGGTAAATTCGATTTTCAGATACGGAATGAGCTTTATTCTTTTTATGATATGCCGTAGTTAAGCTTAGATTAGTTGCTGAAACATCAACACTTTCTAGCTCAGTCGCAATTTTGCGCCAGTGGGAACTGGTTACTTTATAATGCGTCCATTGAGTATATGATGTTGCGCCCAATGGGATTTTAACTAGTTCACGTGGAAACGAGCTCTTGGTTCGAGTTGGACGACGCTCACGTGAAATATAGATAGTTAAATTATTATCAATTGCGTATCCTTGAATAGAGTTTAACTGGTGTTTTTTATGTCTGAACAAATGATTAATATGAAATGCTTTTACTTTTTCTATTGAATTAAGGTTAACGGCCTTATTCTTCTTATGAGCTACGCAATCCAATGCATAATTGACAGAGTTTAAGCTGTGATCTCTTTACGTGCGGATAAGCAGCTTGCACTACATCAGTAGCGTAATTTAAATGCGTTAAATGGGGCAAAGAACTTAGTCTGGTTACTAGTTCTGATCCTTTAGGAAATCTTACGCGAGCAAGTTCGGTATCCCAGTCGTAATTGCCGCTCTTAGTATGACGTGGTTTAGCACCGACGAACCATCTACCGCTTTTGGCATGGCACGTTCAATGATTGAATCATTGCCTACTTCTTGCAATGAATAAATGTATTTTGATTTGATAACTGCTTTTTTGAACA
The DNA here is from genome assembly GCF_002417895.1 of Lactobacillus sp. UBA5813. NCBI lineage: Bacteria > Bacillati > Bacillota > Bacilli > Lactobacillales > Lactobacillaceae > Lactobacillus > Lactobacillus sp. UBA5813. The sequence continues at coordinate 36,058 of NZ_DICZ01000004.1, read as the reverse complement.
ACATCAGCGGTTAAATTTTTAAGTCGATAAACTAACCGGGGTGTGGCAGTCATAGTAGCTAAAACAGTGGTTCGACAGTTTGCTAATAAAGCAAAGGCAAAAATACTGACAGAACCGATAATAAATTTATGTATAATGCGATCTTTCATTCTTTCCCAATTCTCCAAAAAATACAACCAGATATCTATGATAGGATAATGAGAATAAATGTAAATGAATGAAAGGGCTTAAAAAAGGACAAATTTTCAGATTTAATAAAATTTGTCCTTTTAAAAATTGTTTTTATCTATAAATTAGTGATCAGGAAGAAGCCGATAAAGATGAAGAACAGAATATACATCATTATTGAAACTTCTTTATAACGCTTAGATGCGATCATTATAATTGGGTAAGCGATCATACCTAAAGCAAGTCCGTCAGAAATACTGTAGGTAAGTGGCATACCGACAACGATTAAGAAAGCAGGAAAAGCAATTTCAAATTTTTCCCAATCGATTTTCTTAAGGTTGGATGCCATCAAAACACCAACAATAATTAATGCCGGTGCTGTTACAGTGGTTGGAATAACCGTCAAAAGTGGACTGAAAATCATTGAAATCAAGAAGAAGATTCCGATGAAAATCGCAGTTAAACCAGTACGTCCGCCCATTGCAATACCGGCACTTGATTCAACGGATGTACCAAGTGGAGCAGTACCACAAATTGCACCTTCGATCATTGCAGTTGAATCTGCGGTGAAGGCTCGACCAATCCGTGGAATTTTGCCATTTTCATCAACCAAACCAGCTTGTTCAGTCATTCCGATTAAAGTTCCCGCAGTATCAAAGAAGGTAACAAGCAAGAAGGTCAAAACGACGATAAACAATTGAGGAGTGTTAATATCCTTCAAGTGGAAAATGGCCTGTCCAAAAGTTGGTCCCATAGATGGTGGGGTAGAAATAAATGTATGTGGCAAAGGAATTTGACCAATACAGATTCCGAAAATCGCGGTAACGATCATGCCGATAAAAATCGAACCTGGAACATTCATTGCCATTAAAATAACTGTAAGTACAAGGCCAAATAAGGTGATCCAAACGGCTGGTGAAGAGAATTTACCCAGAGTTACAAGTGAAGAACTGCTATCAACAATCAATTTACCATTTTGTAAACCGATGAAGGCAATAAATAACCCAATTCCGGCAGAAATAGCATATTTTAAATCCTGTGGAATGGCATCAACGACTAATTCACGCAGGTGAAGAGTCGTAATTAATACGAACAAAATTGAAGCAACTAAGACAGCTGCTAACGCTGTTTGCCAATTAATGTGCATATTGCCACAAACATTATAAGCAAAGAAGGCAGCACTTCCTAAAGTGGGAGCCAATGCGATAGGATAGTTGGCAACTAATCCCATAATGAAACATCCGATTGCGGTAGCGATCGCTGTTACGGTAAAGGCAGCTCCAGAAGGGATTCCAGCTGCGTGCAAAATGTTTGGGTTAACGAATAAGATGTAGGAGAGACTGACAAACGTGGTTAAAGCAGCGATTAACTCACGTTTAACAGTGGTATGAGCATCTTGTAAATGAAAGACTTTATCTAATGTCTGCATTTAAAAATTTCCTCCAAAATATTAATACTATAAAATGTATTGTATTTAGTTTAGCACAGATTGTTCGTGTTTGAAGTGACATTTCCTGGGAAATAAAAAAAGAGGCTTGACCTTAACGCATCGTAAACCTGTATTTTATATAGTAGAAAGAGGTGACAGTAATGTCAGATGATAAATATAGTGTTAGCGAGGCTGCAAAATTGGCTAACGTTTCGCCGAGGACGGTTCGATTTTATGATGAAAAGAATTTAGTTTCACCATCAAGCGTTGGAGAAAATGGCTATCGGATTTATACAGCCAAAGAAGTAGAACAATTAAAATTGATTTCGTATTTAAGAGAACTGGGCCTTTCTTTAAAAGACATCAAAAAATTGCTAGCTGACAAGAATAGCACGCGGTCATTGCAGCTTTTGATTGAAAGACAAAAAGAAATTAACGAAGAAAAAATAGAAGCCTTAAAAGATAAACAAAGACAAATAAAAAATTTTGAAAAAATCTTGCGTCCACGAAACTTGAAAAATGAAAATGTTGCTGACATTACAAAAATTATGAGAAATGAAATTAAATTGACGCATTACAGAAGAAAAATGTGGGTTTATGCAGCGATGATTTTCTTAATTGAAATAATCGGAATCTATGGCACAGTGCTAATGGCTAAACAAGAAAAAGTTTTTGCAGCAAGTCTGACTTTTGCCATAATGATGATTTTAATTATTATTGGTGGCACGTTATTAACGTTGATGTATTATCGTAATGTAGCGTATATTTGCCCGAATTGCGGTAGAAAATTTGTTCCAAAACTTAAACAGTTTTTCTGGGCTGCTCATACGCCTAAATTCAGAAGACTGCGTTGCCCTGAATGCCATAAAAAATCATATTGTCTGGAAGTATCACGATAAACAAAAAACCGAGTTTAAATTTGGACTCGGTTTTTTCTATGATTGAAAGAGATTTTTATATAAGGTTAGATGTTTAATACTGCAAAGTAAATGATGAAGACAACGAACAGCAACCACATCATAGGTGTAATTTGCTTGAACTTCTTAGCAGCAATCATTGAAAGTGGGTAAAAAATAATTCCCCAAGCTAAACCATCGGAAATTGAATAAGTAAGTGGCATACCTAAAACAATTAAGAAACATGGAATAGCAACTTCCAGGTTGGTCCAGTGAACGTGGGCCAAGTTTTCAGCCATTAATACACCAACGATGATTAAGGCTGGAGCAGTGACTTGAGTGGTAAAAGCACTAAGGATTGGACTGAAAATCATTGAAATCAAGAAGAAGATCCCTGTCCAAACAGCGGTTAAACCGGTTCTACCACCGACAGCAATACCAGTACTTGATTCAATGAAAGCACCAACTGGTGAAGTACCAAGAACAGAACCAACAAGCATACCAGAAGAGTCGGCAGCCAAAGCGCGACCGGCACGTGGCATCTTGTTGTCCTTCATTAAGCCAGCTTGTTGAACCAATCCGATTAAAGTACCAGTAGTGTCAAAGAAGGTAACAAGCAAGAAGGTTAAAACGATGATCCACATCTGAATGGTATTAATATAGCTAACGTGGAAAATAGCTTGACCAAAGGTTGGTGCGATGCTTGGAATTGATGAAACGATAGAAGTAGGCATTGGAATTTGGCCGATGCAGATTCCAAAAATAGCTGCCAAAATCATTCCGATAAAGATAGCACCAGGGACACGAGCGATCATCAAGAAAATAGTGACAATTAAACCAAAGATCGTAATCCAAACGGTTGGGTTGTTTAGAGCACCGATTGTAACCAAGGTTGAATCACTGTTTTGGATTAATTTACCACCTTGCAAACCAATGAAAGCAATAAATAAACCAATACCAGCTGAAATAGCATATTTGATATCTGCTGGAATCGCATCAATGATCATCTCACGGATTTTAAATACCGTTAACAAAATGAACAAAATTGAAGCTACGAAAACGGCAGCCAATGCTGTTTCCCATTTAACTTTCATTCCTAGGCAGACGGTGTAAGTAAAGAACGCATTCAAGCCTAATGTTGGAGCAGAAGCAATTGGATAATTAGCTACAAGCCCCATCACAATACAAGTAAAAGCAGCTGCTAAGGCTGTAACCGTGAAGACAGCGCCTTTATTCATTCCGCTGGCACCCAACACGTTAGGGTTAACGAAAAGAATATAAGACATACTTACAAAAGTAGTCAAACCTGCTAATAATTCTGTTTTAAATGAGGTTTTGTTCTCACTTAAATGGAAAAAACTATTGATGGAATTCATATAATCCTCCAGAATATATTGTTCGTAAATATCTGATTATATTCTATAAACTAAAGATAAAATACGAAGATTGTAATAAAATACCGAATGTTCAATTTTTATTATAACTAAATAGTTAACAATTACAACACTTTTAATTAAATATATTCGGTTTTTCTTAAATAAATCTTTGGCAATAAAAAAACTTACCTAAGTTTTCACTTAGATCAGCAACATTAATACTAAAATTAGAAATTCAAAACCCACAAGAAAATTATAAAGACAACGAACAATACCCACATCATCGGGCTAATTTCCTTGCCACGTTTTGCAGCAAGCATACAAATTGGGTAGGTGACCATTCCCCATGATAAACCATCAGAAATACTGTAGGTAAGTGGCATTCCTAAGATGATTAAGAATGAAGGAACGGCAATTTCAAGCTTATTCCAGTGAATATGAACGGTATTTTGAGCCATCAAGACACCAACAATGATCAAAGCTGGAGCAGTAACTTGAACGGTAAAGACACCTAAAAGTGGGCTGAAGATCATTGAAATTAAGAAGAAAATAGCTACAAAAACGGCTGTCAAGCCAGTTCTACCACCTACAGCGATTCCGGCACTTGATTCAACGAAAGCACCAACTGGTGAAGTACCAAGAACGGAACCAACCATCATCGCACTTGAGTCAGCAGTTAAAGCTTTACCGATACGTGGCATCTTATTGTTTTTCATAAAGCCAGCTTGTTGGGCCAAACCAATCAAAGTACCTGCTGTATCAAAGAAGGTAACTAATAAGAAGGTCAAAACAACAACCCACATTTGAACGGTATTAATATCTTTAATGTGGAAAACAGCTTGACCAAAAGTTGGAGCCAAACTTGGAGCTACGGAAATTACCTTATGTGGAAGGGCAATTTGTCCAGTGCAAATACCGAAAACAGCAGATAAAACCATTCCGATGAAGATTGCACCAGGCACTTTCAAAATCATTAAGACAACCGTTACAATCAAACCAAAAATGGTGATCCAAACGAGTGGATCGTGGAAGGAGCCTAAACCAACCAAGGTTGATTTGTTAGCAACAATCAGCTTACTATTTTGCAAACCTAAAAAGGCAATAAACAAACCGATACCAGATGAAATAGCAAACTTCAAATCAGCTGGAATTGCGTCAATGATCTTTTCTCTCAACTTGAACAAAGTAATCAAAATGAAGATGAAAGAAGCAACAAAAACGCTGGCTAGCGCAGTTTGCCAGGAAACATGCATGCCTACACAGACGGTATAAGCAAAGAAAGCATTGATTCCTAGAGCAGGTGCTTCACCGATTGGATAGTTGGCGACAATCCCCATAATTGCAGTACCAAGTGCTGCGGCAAGGGCAGTAGCAGTGAAAACTGCACCGGTATTCATACCAGAAGCACCTAAAACATTAGGATTAACAAATAAAATATAAGACATGCTGATAAAAGTAGTTAAACCGGCCAAAAATTCGGTTTTAACTGTCGTCTTATATTTATCAAGCTGAAAATAAGACTTAATAAAATTCATTTTTATCCCCATATAGAATGTTCGTGTTTTTATCTCAATTCAACAACTCTTTTACTCTATCATTCTCATATAAAAATGTAAACACGAATTATGAAAGAAATCTTATTAAAAATAGTTATTTATTGTTTGGACGTATTTCTTCGATTGAATAAAATAATTGACTGTCCGGTGATTCAACCGCTAAAATAACTTCATTCACTTACTTTTAGATAATACAAACATAGGGAAAAATTTATGAATATTGTGTATATGCTGCTACCGGCACTGGCTTGGGGCATTTTGCCGCTTGCCGTTGCACGGATTAATGGGAAACCGATTAATCAGATTTTCGGAACTACAGTTGGAACGTTAATCGTTGGATTAATTACCTTGCCTTTTATCAAGGCTGCTACTGCTCTTGATGGCAAAACATTTTTGATGGCTGCTTTGGCTGGTGCCTTTTGGGTAGTGGGCCAATTAGGTCAGTATACTGGATATGCCAAGATCGGTGTTTCTGAAACAATGCCAATCTCAACTGGTTTGCAATTAATCGGAACTTCATTGGTTGGGGTTGTGATTTTTGGAGAATGGGCTTCAACTAATGCTAAAATTTGGGGCTTTATCGGAATTGCTCTTTTAATTGTGGGAGCAATCCTTACCTCTGTTTCAGATTCCGGCACAAGTGAAGGCAGTGAAAAGAATCAAGTCGGCACTATTATCATGTTGGTCTGCACCACGCTTGGTTTTATCATTTACAACGCAATTCCACGTGCTTTGAGCGCATCTGGTTTAGCAATTTTCTTCCCAGAATCAGTTGGGATGGTTGTTGCAGTTTTAATTTATCTGCTATTTACCAAGCAAATGAAAGAAATAAAGTCAAAAAGCAGCTGGCAAAGCCTGCTTGCTGGTTTCATCTTTTCAATTGCGGCAACGACCTATATCTTGTCAGTTAAAGATAATGGTGTTAACATGGCATTCGTTGTTTCTCAACTTTCAGTAGTTATTTCTACCTTAGGCGGAATGATTTTCTTGCATGAAAAGAAGAGCAAGAAAGCTATATTCTTTACTATTACTGGTTTGATTTTAATTTTTGCTGGTGCAATTTTAACTACTATCATGCATTAATTTCATTAAATAAAAATTCCTGCGAGGATGTAATCTTGCAGGAGTTTTTTTATGCTTCGATTTGAATATCGGTTGATTTATCCCAGTTGAGTGACAATTTGCCGATAGATTTCAATTTAGCAACGATTTGATCCAAGACGATCTCACGGTCCTTCTCAGAAGCCATAAAATCAAACTTGTCACCATCGATTTCCATCTTAGGTGAATGATCATATTTTTCATACCATGGCTTGTAGTAGCTTAATAAACGCTTATAGTAGTCTTCTAGCGTTGAATCGTAACTAAGCTGTTCATACGGACGACCACGTTTTTGAATTCGTTTGATCATCATATCATATGAAACATTAATGTGAACAAGCAAATCTGGGTTCTTCTTCGGCATCCGCTTCAATTCGCCCATCATATTGTTCAATAATTCATAGTAGGTATCTACTTCTTCTTGTGTGGCACGACCAATATCTGCGTTCATTTGGAAAAATAAGGCATCTTCATAAATTGAACGGTCAAGTACGTTATTATCTGCGGTTAAGGCTTCTTTGATACTGTGAAAACGCGTATTTAAAAAATATACTTGAAGCAAGAATGCGTACTTTTTTGGATCAGCATAAAAGAGTGGCAGAACAGGGTTGTCGTCAACACTTTCATAAAATGGTTTAGTACCTAAATATTTAGCTAAAATTCCGGTTAAACTAGATTTTCCGGCTCCAATGGGCCCGCTTAATACAATAACTGTCATCACTTTCCTTCTATCTAGAGTTATAAATTACCGATTTCACGCAATTTATTGTCGATCTCATTCAAAACTTCTTTTTTGGCATCTTCATCAACGATAAAATCAAGATTATCGCCGTTAATTTTCATTTTAGGAGAAGCATCATAGTGCTCATACCAAGGTTCATAGTATCTAAGAAGTCTAGCATAATAATCCTTCAGACCAGGATCACTGGAAAGCTGTTCATATGAACGGCCGCGCTTTTTAATCCGGGTAAGCATTGTTTCGAGCGAAACATGAATGTAAATTAATAAATCTGGCTTTTTGCTTGGATTGCCAGGCGTGTCTTCCATCATGTTTTCAAGCAAATCGTCGTAGATCTTGAACTCAGTTGGATCGGCAATCCTGCTATCCACGTTCATCTTGAAGAAAAGTGCATCTTCATAAATTGAACGGTCAGAAACGCTGTTCTTTTCTTGAACTGCTTGATTAATTTGAGCTAAGCGGTGGTTGAGCAGATAAGTATTAAGCAAGAAGGTATAACGCTTCATATCCTTGTAGTATAGGGGAAGAACGGGATTGTTATCGACGCCTTCATAAAATGCTTGCGTACCTAGATGTTCGGCTAAAATACTGGTTAAACTGGATTTTCCGGCTCCAATGGGCCCACTTAAGACAATAACTTGAATCACACTCTTTCTTCAACACAATATGTAGAACATTAAATAGTTTAATACGATATATTGTGTCTAACAAGCAATTTTTTAATTCTGTTAAACGGTAAAAAGTCAAGTTCTGGATTTGTATTTTGAGTAGAAATCGAATAGAAATAAAAATACCAGCTAAGCATTTTTGCTTAACTGGCATTTCTTATCATAAATTTTGTTTAGTTCTTATATTTATCGTCAAGTTCTTTGGCAGCTGCCTTGTCAACGATTACCGTTACGTCAGCATGCTTTTGCAAAATTGATGCAGGAACATCTTCAGTGATTGGACCTTCGATCATTTCTTTAACGGCATGAGCTTTCTTTTCGCCAAAGGCCATCAAAACGATCTTCTTAGAAGCCATAATGTTGGCTGGACCCATACAGATAGCACTCTTTGGCACTTCATCAATATTGTCAAAGAAGCGAGAGTTGGCCTTGATTGTATTTTCAGTCAACTTAACTTCGTGGGTGCCGATTTCAAATGAAGTACCTGGTTCGTTAAAAGCAATGTGACCATTGCGACCGATACCTAACAGTTGAATGTCGATTGGGTTGTCCTTAATGATTTGATCGTATTTTTTACAAAAAGCAGGAATATCTTTTGCCATTCCATCTGGAATATAAGTCTTCTTGAATGGCTTTTTATCAAATAAATGTTTTTGCATAAAGTAATGATAACTTTGAGGATTATCTGGCTTTAAACCAACGTATTCATCCAGGTTAATACTAGTAAGACCAGAGCAGTTAAGGTCGCTTTTTACCCAGTTTTGGTAAAGAGTTTCTGGAGTAGAACCAGTAGCAAGGCCTAAAACCTTGGCTCCGTCTTTAATCCCTTTTTCGAAAATTTCAAATGCTTTAGCTCCGCCTTCAATTTGGTCTTCTGTAACAATAACTTTCATCATAAATAAATCCTCCTTTATTTACTGGTCTAGTCCATTATAAAATGGTCTATGCCATTTTGTCAATCGAAAAATGTAGTAAAATCTAAGTGAGGTGAAAAAGATGGACTTAACTGGCTTAGGGATAGGTACCTGGAATATAGGTGAAGATCCTAAAAAGAAAAAAGACGAAATTGCAGCAATTAGATATGGATTAGATAATGGCATTAAGATTATTGATACTGCCGAGATGTATGGTGAAGGCAAAAGCGAAACCTTGGTTGGTCAAGCAATTAAAGGTTATGATCGTAGCCAAATGTATCTTATTTCTAAGTTTTACCCTTATCATGCAACGCCTGAACTTGAGCGCAAAAGTCTTGAAGCTAGTCTTAAGAGATTAGGAACGGACTACTTAGACTTATACTTGCTTCATTGGCGGGGCAGTCACCGGTTATCAGATACGATTCGTGGATTGGAAGATCTAAAAAAGGAAGGTCTGATTCGGCAATGGGGTGTTTCAAACTTTGATACTCCTGATATGAAAGAACTTTTTTTTGTACCAGGTGGTCAAGCATGCTTTGCCAATGAAGACTTGTATAACTTGGATCACCGCGGCGTTGAATATGATCTATTGCCATGGCAAGAGGAAAATAAGGTTAACTTTATTGGCTACTCGCCATTCAATTCAGGCAAAGGCAATACGATCAGAATTACGCATAATTTAAAGACTGTAGCGCGTGATCATGATGCTACGCCACACCAAATAATGCTTGCTTGGGCCTTGCGCAGTGGGAAAATTTTATCAATTCCTAAATCAGGCAAGGTTAGTCATATGAAGGAAAATATTGCAGCACAAGAAATTAAACTTAACGATGATGAATTGCGGTTAATCAATTCTGATTTTCCACAACCGACTCACAAGCTGCCACTCGATATGATATAAAAGAAAAACCGTCTTTCCAGATTGGAAAGGCGACTTTTTCTTTAAAAATATTCAGCTTTATTTTATGACTTTTTCACATAAAAGTTAATGGAGCTGTTTTATTCGCTTCTAAGAGCGATTGCGGCATCCTTTTTGGCTGCCATTCTTGCTGGCAAGTGTCCACCGATTAATGTCAAAACAGTAGAGATGATGATCAGATAAAGCGCGTGAAGCGGATTTAATTGAGCTACGTTTGCCAAGTCAGTTATGTTGTAGATAACCGTATTAATTGGAAACGTCAACAAGTATCCAATTCCAACGCCAAGTACACCGGCGAAGACACCTAGAATAAAGGTTTCGGCATCAAAGACGCGTGTAATGTCGCGTTTTCTGGCACCTAATGCTTTAAGCACTCCAATTTCTTTGGTTCTTTCCAAAACAGAGGTGTAAGTCAAAATACCGATCATAATCATTGAAGTAATCAATGAAATAGCGGCAAAGGCGATCAAAATCGTTGTCACACCATTAAGCAGGCCACCAGTCATCTTGGTTACGGCGCTGGACATATCGGTATAGACAATTTGATTCTTTTTACTCTTGCCTTTGTTCCACTTATCTAAGTAATCAAGTACCTTATCTTTAGCGTCAAAATTATTTGGATAAATCATGATGCCAGTAGGGATGCTGCTGCCGCCAAGTGTTTGCATCATTTGCTTCTTTTCGGTTGCAGTCATTGCTTGACCAGTCATCACATTGCGGTTGGTCTTCTTTTGTGCCTTAACAATTGCTGAGTTTTTGTTCTCGTTGATAATTTTTTGAGTCAACTTATCGCTGTAAGCGACACCGCTTGAAAGAAGCTGCATTGAATCTTTACTCTTTGGTCGGATAACTGCAACAATTCTTAGTTTGGTACCATTGTTGTACATGCTGCTAGTCGCTTTTTTCGGAATAAATATGCCAGTTGGCAATTTTTGGTAGTAGTCATCGTTAGCAACAACACTGAATTCTTTACCAATCAAGCTGCTTAATTTGATCTTAGAATTGTTTTTCACATTGAGACCTAAATTCTTCAATGCATTGATATTAACCGTATTTTTGTTGTCGGCAACAATAACTAAATCTGTCGCTTTAGTTGGCCAAGTACCAGAAAGCAATTGATAATTCTGTTTCAAAAAATTGCCTTTGTTTTTATTCAAAGTAGTGGGGAATACGCTGGATCCGATTCCCATCGAGCTCATCGCTTGGCTGCGCATTTGAGAAACCGATTGATTGGAATTAGGGTCAGTAGTAGAAAACTGTACTTTTTCAGCCTTGCCATTCTTTAGCCCTAATAGATTCAAGCTGGTTGCTCGTTGATAAGAAATATTGTTGGCATAGTTAGGATTGATTTTTTTAACGTAGTTAACATAAGCTTCCGTGATTTTATTGATGTGCGTGCTCTGTTCGGCCTCGTCAGGCTTAGCCGTGACATAGCCGCGATTTTTGACATTTTTATCGGATTCCTTACGGTTCTCCATGGCTGTCATGTCAGTGGCAGTTGCCGTGATTGCCACTGGATATTTTGCCAGAGCCTTTCTCATCGTAGTATCGATTTGTTTTTGAAAACCGTTTGAAATCGACAATACGACCGCAATAGAGATAATTCCGATACTCGAAGCAAAAGCGGTTAAAATAGTTCGCCCTTTTTTAGTCATAATGTTGGTAAAACTAAGTTTAATCGCGTTCCAATAAGACATCTTTGTTCGTTTAAGGTTGAAAGTGTCTTTAACTTCGTTAACTTGGTAAGGGTCAGAATCATGCAGAATTTTGCCATCTTGGAAATTAACGATTCTAGTGGCATATTCCTTAGCTAGTTCTGGATTGTGAGTAACCATAATTACCAAGCGATTTTTGGATAGCTTCTTGATCAGTTTCATGATCTGAACGGAAGTTTCAGTATCTAGCGCCCCAGTTGGTTCATCACATAGCAAGATGTCGGGATCATTTGCGATTGCCCGGGCAATTGCGACACGCTGCATTTGACCACCGGATAACTGGTTTGGATTTTTGTGCATGTGCTCTTTTAAGCCAACTTCGGTCAATGCTTGAATAGCCTTTTCATGGCGCTCTTTAGCAGGTACCCCGGATAAATTCATTCCTAATTCTACGTTATCAATAATTGATAGGTGAGAGATTAGGTTGTAGTTTTGAAAAATAAAACCGATCGTGTTGTTGCGGTAAGCATCCCAATCAGTTTCCTTAAAATTCTTGGTAGATTTTCCGTTGATAATCAAGTCACCGCTATCATAGCGATCAAGTCCGCCGATAATATTTAGCATCGTAGTTTTACCGGAACCACTTGGACCTAAGATGGCTACGAATTCTTGATCACGGAAAGAAATAGAGACATCGTCCAAAGCATGAGTGACGGTGTCTCCAAGGTGGTAAGATTTACGAATATCTTTTAGTTGAAGCATACTTTTTACCTTTCCCAAACTAACAATTTATTAGTTAAAAGTAGTATAACATCGACCATTCATTAACTGTGAGATAAATGCCCTACATCATTTGCAGTTTTTCACTGCCGGTTGCGACGAGGATTGCCTGAATAATGCAGAAAATAACGATAAGACAGATAACAACTGCATGGCGCTTTTTGTGCATGACAAAAACACCAGCAAATTCACGAATAATTGCATTAGGCAGGAAGTAGAAGCGAGTATAGGAACCTACGCCATTTGCACGTAATCCCGCCTTTTTTGCATAGAGTGCAGCGCGGAAAATATGATAATTGTTGCTGAAGAATTTTGCTTTGAATTTATCGCTGCCAAAATCTTTGGTGGCAACGCGCTTGGAATAGAGCATATTTTGATATGTGTTCTCGGATTTGTCTTCAAGCAAAAGATCGTCCCGTTTTATTCCGCGGCTAATAGCATAATTCATCATTGCTTGAGCTTCAGAGATCTTTTCATCGCCTCCGCGGCCGCCAGACATGATGATTTTAGGCATTTTTCTTCCTTCATCTACTTGTTTTTGCGCAAACTGGATAGCGCGATTGATTCTGCCTGCTAAAAGGGGCGTTACCCTTTCACCATTGATTAAACCGGCCCCTAGCACGATTAAATAATCTTGATTGTAGCGGCGCGGTACGAATTGGTAAAGGATGCTGTTGACTAAATAATTGTACATTAAAAAGACCAAGTAAAAGGCGATCGTTGGTGCGGCTGTCAAGAGCACATTTAACCAGCGAGGCAAGTATTTTGCTGGCCCCAAAAGCGTGATAACCCAAACAACAATTAATCCAATACCCAAGATTAAGGTTAATAAGTTAGGCAGGGTATGACTTTCATATTTCCACACAAAATAAGCGTTCCACAGACAAAATAGCCAAGAGAAGGCGCTAATCAAGAAGATTAGCAGGAAAAACAGCAAAACAAGGCAGACATATACGATTCTGAGCGTCCTTAACTGAGTCGCGAGAACTAAAATAGTTAGCCAGCCGGCGAACATCAACAGAAAAAAAGTAAAGAAAATGCCATTAATCAATCTTCTAGGTTCAATCAGCCATGAGACTAAGAAAATAAGCAAGGCGATTGTTAGTAAAATTGAAAAATAGCTGAAGCCCTGATTTTGTTCAAAAAAGTGAATTAAATTAGTCATATAAACCATCTCTTAGGTATTTTTACACATATCCATTATAATAAAAGCATTAGTTAAATTCCTAAGAAATTAAGGTGAGTTATTGAATGAAAAAAATCTTTCATTATGGTGGCAATATTGCTGAAGCAGTAATTGCATTGTTTTTATATGGCATACTGCAAGATTTTTATTTCTTTCCTAAACAAATCAAACAACGATATCATTTACCATTATCAATTCAAGAGTTTGCAACGGCACTAGTAACAGTTGCTGTAATTTGGTTTATCTTTTGGATGTACAAAAAGCAGCTGCAATCGGTAAATGACTGGGGCTTCAATGAGCGACCGCACTGGAGTGCACGCCGGATAATGATTTTTATTGCTGGCTTTATTTTGATCACGGTCTTAGGTGGCATTATGCTGCAATTGGTTAGTCAAGGGAAAACAGTTTCAACTAACCAGCGGAATCTAGACCAGCTTTCTAAGCAGAGTGGGAAATTATTTGAAATCATGGTTTGCTTCGTTGCTCCAGCCTGCGAAGAAGTGATCTTTAGAGGGATGTTTTTCAATACATTTTTTACTAAGGCAACTAGATTTAATAAATGGGCTGGTATCTTAGTTTCAGGCTTTTTGTTCGCTTATATGCATGATCCTGGTTTCACTAAGTTTATCTATGTTTATTGGGTTTTAGGCTGCGTTCTTGGCTGGGTATATATGTCGACAAAAGATTTGCGCTACTCAATGCTGACGCATATGTGCTACAACTCATTAGGTTTTGTTCACATGATGACTTTGCTGTAGGTTACACGTGAAACTTTTAAGAAGATGAAGAGAATGAAGATTTTAGTTACGGGCTTTGATCCATTTGCTGGTGAAAAAATTAATCCGGCTATTGAGGCAGTGAAAAGATTGCCAGATAAAATCGCCGATGCTGAAGTTGTTAAGTTGGAAATACCGACGATTTTTAATAAATGCGCACAGATTGTTAAAAAGGCAATTGAACAAGAAAAACCTGATTATGTGTTGAATGTTGGACAAGCTGGCGGACGCGCGTGCTTAACGCCGGAAAGAATAGCAATCAACATTAATGATGGCAGTATTCCAGATAATGCTGGCTATCAACCATTGGGCGAAGCAATTCATGAAGATGGAGCTGCGGCGTATTTCACGCAGCTGCCAATTAAAGCTGAAGTTAAGGCAATTAGAGATGCTGGAATTCCCGCTATGGTGTCGTATACTGCAGGGACTTATGTTTGCAATCATATTTTTTATCAAGTGCAATATTTGCGGGAAAAAGAATTTCCAACGCTCAAGGCAGGTTTTATTCATATTCCGTTTTTGCCGGAACAGGTTGTAAGGCGGCCGACGATGCCATCGATGTCATTGGACAATATTGTTAAAGGATTGACGGCAGCGATTGGTGCAATTATTGAACAAGATGGTCAAGGCGACATTGTTGCGGTTGAAGGACATACGCATTAAAAAAGGATGGTTCAGATGAGCCATCTTTTTTTCTTGGTCATTTATAATTATTCTTAGTCAAAAATGGTAAAATGACTAAGAATAAAATGATGATGACGAAGAAAAATCTGGGACATAATAATGTTCCAGATTTTTTATTTTACAGGACGAGCATAAGTGATTCGCCCTTCTTTAAGAATGCTTTGAAAAGACTGCACAATTGTTGAACGATGCACTGAACCCATGGGATCGATCCCACCAATTTCGATGATTTGCGTATTTCTGCCGCGATATGGACCATCAATGATCGCAGTATGACCATTTGAGCCATAGCCCGTTCCGACATTAACAATTACGATGTCGCCAGGCTTAACTTTTTTTGCAAGAACCTGCTTAAGAAAATGGTGATCACTTTTAGCATCATTTTCCATTTCTGGCGTTGAAAAAGCCGTTTGTCCAACATTGTAGCCTGCTTGCTTCATCACTAGCCACACAAAGCTAGAGCAATCTGCAAAGCCGTTTTTATTCGGATGCTGCCAGTTGCCGAAGTTCATTCTTTGATCATCGGTTCCATAATTGAAGTATCCGATTAAACGGCGGCTATGTTTGATAATTGAATTTTGATAATGTAGGTCATCGGTAAATTTAGATGAAGAAGGCATGTTGCTTATCCTGCTTCCTGTAAAAATAATAGCAAATAGAATTGACAGGCTGATAAAGCCGAAAATAACTTTCTTCATTAATATAGTTTTATCTGCTGTGACGCGGTCAATCTCTTGTCTTGCAGGTCTTCCTGGAAGTGTAGCTAAGAATAAGCCGCTTAAAAATTGGAATAATAAAAGCTTGATGATAAAATTAATGTAAGAAGTAAGACGTTTTACTCAGGGAGATGAAATAAATGAACAATATGATTGGCAAAGTATCTCAAAAAGGTCAAATTGTTATTCCAGTTGCAATTAGAAAAATGTTGGGTCTAGAAAAAGGAAGTAAAGTTACTTTTGAGGTTCGTGGTAATAGTGTAGAAATAAAGAAAGTTCCTACTTCTTTGGATTGGGCGGAACTTTTAAAAGAAATTCCAGAAGAAAAAGTTGAATTTGATAAAAATGGTCATTATGATCCAAAAAAATCTCCAGATTTTCATGATTGGATGGTTAATGGCTAATGCAACCAATGGATATTTATATTGCAAATGTTCCATTTGATGATAAAAATTCAAACAAAATTAGACCTGCTTTAGTTGTTAAGGTTAAAGACCAACGAGTAAATGTTTTTAAGATTACTAGTAAATTCAAAAATAAGTCACAATTTATCAAAGGTTTTTATTATCCAATTGAAGAGTGGAAAGAAGCAGGTTTAAGAAAAAAATCTTATGTTGATACTCATAAAACATATAATTTACCAGAAGCAATGGTTTTTTCTAAAAAACCAATTGGAAAATTAACAGACCAAGATGTAATTAATTTATTTAAATTTAGCAATAATTGGAAACAAAAGCAGGGTTGAAAAAATTTTTTAAAAGTTTATAGTTAAAAACGAAAATCAAATAGGCGATGACGTTCGCCATTAACCGAGTAAAATCTGATGACGTCTACTACCTCACAATAAGTGGGATAGTAGACGCTTTTTTATTTCTGGAGGGTTTTAATGAATAGTAAACTTGCTAATTATTTTAGCGTTGGTTTCTTTGCCTTTTTCGGTGGGGCACTGCGCTGCTTTTTAACCAATATCTGGTCACAAACTGGCACTTTTGTCGCCAATGTCAGTGGTTGTTTTCTGCTTGCCTTTTTGACATACTTCTTTTTGCAATTTAGAGAAGGACGCGATTGGCTAGCTATCGGTCTTTCAACTGGCTTTGTTGGTGCCTTTACCACTTTTTCAAGTTTTAATTTGGATACGCTAAAACAATTGCAATCAGCTAATTCTATGCCAGTAATGATTTACTTCTTTTCTTCAATTATCTTTGGTTTAATCTTTGCGGCTTTAGGGATGTATGTTGGTAATAAGTTAGGTAAAAGATTGGCAGGTGAAGCGTAATGGAAATTGTAACTGCAGGTTTAGGTGCTATTTTTGGTGCAGTGATTCGTTATGCAATTACTAATTATGGTAAGAAAAATTGGCCGAAGAGTTTTCCGTACGCCACTTTGCTGATTAACTTGTCAGGTGCCTTTTTACTGGGATTAATCTTTGCTTTGAGCTTGCCAGTCTTCGTTTATGCTTTTGTTGGTACCGGGATTTTAGGCGGTTATACTACTTTTTCAACGATGAATGTGGAATTGCTAGGAAAGTTGAAAGATAAAAGTTATCGCGTGTTCTGGACTTATTTAATTGCGTCATATTTAGGCGGTTTGATTCTGGTATTTGCTGGTTTTGCGTTGGGAAAATTGCTTTAAAAAAAAGACTAACGTTTGTTAGCCTCTTTTATTTATGCAAAAGTAGAATCTTTGCTTTTCTTTTTAATAAAGTAATTCAAAATAAACGGTGAAACCACAGTCGTCACAATGATTACCAAAATCAAACTGGAATAAATATCTTCAGGGAACAAATGGTGCGTGATTCCGATCTGCGCCACGATCAAGGCGACTTCGCCTCGTGACACCATCCCTGCGCCAACAATATTGCCTTCGCTCTTGCTGAAGCCAAAAAGCTCACTTGAGTATTTGCCAGCCCAGAATTTTGATAAAACTGCTAATACTGTCATCGCGATAATGAACCAAATGTCTCTGAAGAAACTGGCAAAAGTCATGGATAAGCCAATATCCGCAAAAAATACCGGAATAAAAATCGCATAACCGATTGCGGAAACTGAGGAATTAACTTCTTTATATTGTGGTGTCTGCCGTATTGCTAAACCGCCGAAGAAAGCACCAACTACTGCAGAAAGTCCTACGAAATCAGCAGCCCAACCCATGGCAATGGATAAAATCAATGAGGCGATAACGACAGCATAGTTGACGTCCATTTTTTCTGCTACCTTCATAAAGTAAGGTGCTACCCATTTGTAAATGAACCAAACTGCGACAAAGTAGGCTGCCTCAATTAAGAGATTTAAAAAGAAATTATTGGTTAAGCCGCTTTTTCCGCCTTCATGACTGAATGTTGTGAATAGGCTGAGGACAACTACGGCTAAAATATCATCAACAACGGCCGCGCCTAAGATCGCTGTACCAGCACGAGTGTGCAGCTGGTCGGCCTCTTGCAAAACGACAACAGAAATGGACACGCTGGTGGCAGCGAACACAATTCCGATAAAAAGTGCTTCTAAGAATTTCATGCCAAATGCCATCGAAGCTAAACCCATGAAAACAACTGGCAGAATGACACCGATACTGGCAACAGTGAAGCTTAATTTGAAGTATTTTTTAAGTAAATCAAGTTCGCTTTCTAGTCCAGCCAAGAACATCAGCAGGATAACGCCAAATTCAGAAAAGAGACTAATAATGTCATTTGGCTTGACCAAGTTTAAAATTGCAGGTCCTAAAATAATTCCTGATAACAGCTGACCAATTACGGCTGGCATATTGAAGCGAGCGAATAGTTGTCCGAGCAGCACGTTGGCCAACAAAATTAAAATTAATTCTCCTAAGAAATGCATGTGGATCCTTTCTAAAGGCTAAATAAAGAAAAAAACTTTCAAGTCGCTTATTGACCCAAATAAGCAAATCTTGAAAGTTTTTATTGTTTAAAAACCCAACCACTACAACGTATTTAATTGAATTTTATTTTAATTGTTTTGATACGATGATGCAATAGTATTGGTTGACATATTTGAACAAAATTATAAAATATAGAAAACTAATATAATTTTCATATTAAAAGAGGGCGAAAGCATTGCATTCAGAAACTAAAAAATTTTTACGTAATCGGAGAATTGCCGCACTTTTACCATGGTTAGGCATCTTGGGAATTTTGATTTTAACTTTTTCACCAATTTTTGGTGGGTTCGTTCTCTTTTTTACTGAGATTGGTTTTGTCGCTAGTTTTTATTTCTTTATTGACGAATATAATTGGCTGGCCGAACGCTTGTTGATTAGACCAAATTATACTGTTAACCATGAAAATGAAGATCGAGTAAAAAAGCTGTTTTATTTTGCTTTAGGTGCTTCAATCGTTTATGCGATTTTATTATCTTATTTACGGAGTATAAGCTTTTATGACTTTGTCGTCGGAGTAGCATTCTTATATGGGATTTATTTTGGCAAACATAATATTGAATATGCCTTGATAATCTTACGAGCAGAGTTTGGAAGCAAAAAGTATTACGTAATTCAGATTATAGGAACGTTACTCACTGCAGTTTCTTTATTGGCTTCCTATTTTGTGTTTAATTGGATTTGGGCTCTGAGCTTTTTAGCTATTTTAGGCTTTATTTATGTTCTTGAACGGAATATTTTAAAAGAAATGAAAAACCATGGCGTTAAAATTCATTGGGATGACGAGATCGTTTCAGTATTGGAAATTAGCGTATAACAAAAGGCTTTGGGATATCCCAAAGCCTTTTGATCTATCTATCTTTATTATTTATTTTTCAATTCCAGTTTGCTCTGGATTCTTAGGCTCAGTCTTTGCAAGCAAAGCCAAGCAAATCGTGATTAAGTCGACAACCTCTTGTAAAATTGCACCTAAGAAGGCTGGAATAATACCAGTAGCAGCGATAATTTCCAAAATAATAACAATGGAAATAGCTGTCAAAACATCAATGTTAGCAACTTTCATCGTGTGCTTGCCGATAGCAACAGCATCGTTAACTTTGCTAATATCGTTAACCATAATAACGGCATCAGCACTTTCACTAGCAGCAGTAGCACCTTTGGCACCCATTGCAATACCAACATCAGCAGCAGTTAAACTTGGAGCGTCGTTGACACCATCACCGGTCATAACAACTGGACGCAAATCTTTTGGCACGTTTTTAATTGCTTCAATTTTTTGCTTAGGAAGTAAATCAGCTCTAACTTCGTCATTATTGATGCCAGCTGCATGAGCGATTTGATCAGCGACATTCTTGTGGTCACCGGTCAACATCATGATTTGCTTAGCACCTTGACGACGCAGGCGAGCGATCGTTTCTGGAGTTTCAGGACGGATCACATCCTTGAAAGTGATATAACCTGCGAATTCACCATTGATAGAAACATAAACAGCAGTAGCACCAGCATCAATTTTCTCATGTTCTGGAGCAACGAAGCTTAATTTACCAACCTTAACGGTTTTGCCTTCAACATCGCCTTCAACACCTTGAGCGGTAGTTTCCTTTAAATTAGAAACAGGTTTAATCTTGTTCTTGTCGGTATCAGCAGCCAAAGAAGCAGCAATAATATGGCTTGATTGTTGCTCAACACTTGCAGCCAAGCTTTGAACTTCATCTTTATCGAAGCCGTCGGCAGTAATAACTTCGCTAACTTCCAACTTGTTTTGAGTTAAAGTACCAGTTTTATCAAAAGCAAAAGTCTTGGCACGTGATAATTTTTCAAGTGTTGGACCTGACTTAACAATAATGTGGTGACGAGACATTGAGCTCATTCCTGATACCAAAGCAACAGGAGCAGCGATCAACAATGGACATGGAGAAGCAACAACCATAACTTCCGCAAATCTTGTGAAGTTCCAGCCGCCAATAGCCATCGCAATAATGCCAATGATCACAGAAATAATGGTAAATGGGACAGCGTAACGATCGGCCATCTTAACGAACTTGGCAGGTTGAGCTTCAGAAGACTTAACCAAGGCAACGATTGACTGATATTCTGAATCCTTTGCCAACTTGGTTACTTTCATTTCAACAGCTGCGTCACCGTTGATTGAACCGGACATTAAGTCGTCGCCTGGCTTTTTGTTAATTGGAACAGATTCACCAGTAAGTGATGATTGGTCAAAACTTGAAGTACCCTTAACAATTTTACCGTCAACAGGAACTTGACCAGCTGGTTTTACTAAAACCATATCGCCGATTTGCAAATCATCAACGTTAACTTCTGTAACCTTGCCATCAACTAGCTTGTTAGCTTTGCGTGGCGTGTTGTTGAGAAGTGAACGCAATTCCTTGTCGGCTTGGCTAGTAGCGTAATCTTCAAGTGATTCACCACCGGTGAACATTACCAAAATCATCCAAGCTGCCCAGTAGTCGCGAATGATCATCGTTGAAACAATGGCAATGATAGCTAAAACATCGACGCCCCAACGACCGCGCCGAATATCGCCGATCATTTCGATTGCCATGTTAATAGCAGTGTAAATGCCGATAATATCAACAATAATTTCACTGTAAGTTATTCCTGTTTTGCCCATAAAGGTAAAATTAGTAAATATCGGTTGTATATGAAGAATAAAGTCTAGAATAGCACCGACAATACCAGCAGCTATTACAACCAAAAATTTCCATTGGCGTTTAAGCATACTTTTCTCCCCCCAGAAAAAAATCTCAAATATTTTTTGCCTATATCTAAATTATAATCATTCTAAATTAGAAAGCAAAAATAAAAAAGTTTTCCACCCTTGGAAGACTAGTTTTCAAATACTTCTTCATTATAATACATTAATTTGCTAGCGTTCTTTTACTTCGTATTTTTTATCAAAAGTATGAACGACATAGTTAAAGGCCTTAATCCATTCACGTCTTGTTAGCAATCCTTGAAAGACTCCATGATCATCAACGACTGGCAGAAAGGCGTTATTAATAAGCAGGTGCAGCTGCGTTTCCAAAGTTGTTTCGACAAAGTTGATCTTGTCAAATTTGGTCTGCATGACATCACGAACCTTTAACTTGTTGAGCGGATCAATCGAAATTTCATCAGTTTCCAGCATTTTATCCGTAATCATTGCCAAACTTAACAGGCCTACTACATGACGATCTTTGTCCAAAACCGGTATTTTTGAATATTTAACTTTGGTTAGGATCAAAAAAGCATGATAAAGCGGATTGTCATCTTGAACAAATGCGATTCGGCTGGCAGGAATTAAAAAGGAACCGGATTTTTCTTGGATTAAATGTTTAATTGATGGCGAAAACATGTAAGCACTTTCCTTTCTTTCTTTTACCATTATCTTACTAGAGATTGAGCAAAAGAAAAAGGCTCGCCGTTAAACGAGCCTCATTAGTTTCATCTACTTTGGAGGGGTAAGAATGAATGAAAAAAAAGTGGGATTATGTAACAAGTTGTTTTCTCCTTGCTACGGTTTATATAATACGGGGAAAATGTGAATTAAAAATGTCTAAATTCTTATGAAAAGGTAAAGAAATATAAGCGATTAGTTTAAGACGACCAAAAAAGGCAAAAAGAAAGGCCCACGCAACGCACGTGAGCGGAAAGGGATAGATATGAAATTGGCAATTAGCCAATCACTTTTAATTTTCATTATTTACTTGGAGGAGTATGAATGAAAAACAAAAAAGTTGAATAGTATCGACCAAAACTTTTAATTTCGTTCGCTACAATTTATATGATAAACGTTAATTGTGAAAAAAGTGTGACAAAATTATTTCTATCTTGAAATAAAACGAATTTTTGATTTTAAATTGATTACTTTTGGCTAATACAAGGATTTTATTTCCTATAAAATATATAAACTGATAAAATGCAGTCAACGTGAAAATTTTTTGAGGAGATTGGTAATGTGGTTAAAAAATTAGGACGAATCCTTAAAAGCTTTGTCTTATTTCTTTTGATAGTTGGTGCATTAGGCACAGGTGGCTACTTTGGCTATCAATGGTATCAAGAACAAGAATTCTTAAATAATCGACCAAAGCTGGTAAAGGCAAAAGATGGTACAAATACGAATGCTGCTTGGCAAAAAGAGTCCACATATCAAAAAAATTTACGAACAAAATATTCTTTCATTAATAAAATATCCAATTATGTTCCCCCAAGAACCTGGGTGGGCAAGGATTTTGTCATTCCTGGCTTAGTTGCGACCAAAAGCTATGACTTTAAGAAGAAAAAATACGACACTGCAACTGAAATGACGCCCCAGGGAATTACGGTTGCCGGCAAGTATCTGTTGCTTACGGCTTATGACGGTGAGCATACGCACGCGTCCGTTATTTACGTGCTTAATAAAAAGACTGGAAAATACATCAAAACCATTCAAGTAGCCGGTCGACCTCACCTTGGCGGAATTGCGTATGATCCTGTGGGCAAAAATGTCTGGATTACTGGATCAATTGGCAAGTCATCCGCGTTAATGTCCTTTCCTCTAAAAGAGGTGGCTAGCTATGATACAAAACGCCATGCCCCAATTAGCTATAACAACCGAATTTCAATTCCAACTCTTGAAAAAGCATCGACTGTTACTTACTACGATAATCAGCTGTTTGTCGGCTTCTTTAACATGTATGGCCGCGGGAGAGTAGCAAGTTATACGATTTCTCGCAGCGGCAAAAATAAAAACTCAATTACCAATAATGAAATCAAATCCGTTAATGGTACGGTTGCCTGGTCCGACCCAAGTGGCGTAACTTCAATGAACAAACAGATTCAAGGAATTACGATTTATGACGATAAAATTTTCTTAAGTCAATCCTATGGCAGCAGCGATTCAAAATTATATATTTTCCCTTCTACCGCACTTGATGCTTTAGATGAAAAAAACGCGGAATTGGTAATTGATATGCCGCCATATTTGGAACAAATTACTGCATATAAGGGCCAATTGCTTTGTATTTTTGAGTCAGGCTCAAAGCAATATGCCAAACCAAATATGGTGATTATGGATAGAATTTTATCAATTAATATAAATGCATTATTTGGAAATTAAAAAATATTTCTTTTCCCAATTGTTTAAGTTTATTTAAATTTGTTAAAATATGGTCTGAGTGTCTTTTCGCTACATTCATTTGTAGTAAGATAAGGCCTGAACGTTGTTGAAGAATAACGAGGGAGAGAAATGGAGAAAACAAAAAAAGTTGAATCTCGAGGCAAACAAATAGAGATGTTTGTCTTGAAAACAATAGTATATTTTGCGATCCTCATGGCCCTAATTTATTTGTATGAATATAGTGGCTTAAATTCAGTCCACTTTATTTACAATGAATTTTAAGGCAGGTGGGATCAGCAATGATTAAAGATGTAATCAAGAAGATAGACGAGATTGCAATTAATGAACCTGATCGCGAGGTTTATGATTATCTCGGCCATACTAATACTTATGGTGATTTGAAAAAGCGTTCAGATGCTTGGGCACATAAGTTATCAAGCTTAGATATCCCCGATAAAGATCCAATTATGATCTGGGGCGGTCAAAACTTTGAAATGATTGCTAGCTTCTTAGGCTGTGTCAAATCTGGACATGCTTATATTCCAATTGCAAGCTATTCAAACGCTGAGCGTTTGACAATGATTCAAGACGTTTCTAAAGCAAAAGTCGTGCTCGCAATTGATGATTTGCCAAAAATTGAATTGCCTGGCGTACAAGTGATTAAGCCAGATGAAGTTGAAAACGGCAATTACACGCTTGACGAAAGCAAATTCGTCGAAGGCGATGATAATTACTACATTATCTTCACTTCAGGAACAACTGGGAAGCCTAAAGGGGTTCAAATTAGTCACAAGAACTTGCTCAGCTTCGTTAACTGGGAATTGAACGATTTCAATTTGCCAGAACATCCAAGCTTTTTGGCACAAGCTCCATATTCATTTGACTTGTCAGTCATGAGCTTGTATTCTGCATTAACTGCAGCGGGTAAGTTGGTTGTTTTGCCACATGATGTGACGCAAAACTTTGCACAATTATTCAGCACTTTGCCAAAATTGCAATTTAACGTTTGGGTATCAACGCCATCATTTGCACAGATGTGCTTCTTGGACAAAACATTTGATGCTCAACACCACCCAGATTTGACGCATTTCTTATTCTGTGGTGAAGAATTGCCGCATACTGAAGTAGCAATGCTGAAGAAAAAATTCCCAGGATCACATATTTTCAATACTTACGGTCCAACGGAAATAACTGTTGCGGTAACGCAAGTTGAAATTACTGATGAAATTTTAAAGAAATATGATCGGTTGCCAATTGGTCGTGCTAAAGAAGACACCAAGATCACAATCGATACTGCTAAAGGTGAAAAACCAGGCGAAGGCGAAATTATCATCAGCGGCCCTAGCGTTTCTAAAGGTTATATGAATAACCCGGAGAAGACTGAAGCTGCATTCTTTAAGAATGATGATCAATATCAAAGCTATCGCTCTGGCGATACCGGCTTCTTTGATGGCGATATGCTATTTTATCGTGGCCGGATTGACTTCCAAATTAAATTTAACGGCTACAGAATCGAACTTGAAGAAATTAACTTTTACTTGAGCAAAAATGAATTGGTTCGTTATGGCGTAGCTGCTCCAAAATACAATAAAGACCACGCTGTTCAGCAGATTGTTGCTGAAATTGAATTAAAGCAAGGCGTAAGACGCAAGTACTCTGATGTTGCTTTAACAAGAATGATTCGTGAAGATTTGGCTAAAAACGTAATGCCATATATGATTCCACAACGTTTCATTTATAAAGATTCTTTGCCAATTTCGCAAAATGGCAAAGTTGACATCAAGGCGGTCATTAAGGAGGTTAACAAGTAGTGAATTTTAATTTCATTAACTTACAACCTTACTCAAATCCGCAATACTTTATTTGGCTGCTAATTGCGTTAATTCCAATGATTATCGGCCTTTATAATGGTAAAAGATTTAAGACATATGAAGCTATTTTTTCATTAGTCTTCTTATTCTTGATCTTCGATGCTAGTCACTGGCAGCAAGGGGTCAATTTAATTCTTTATCTAGTTTTTGAATTCTTGCTAACCTTTGCCTATGAACGCTATCGCACTAAAAAGAATAGTCCTAATAAAACCTGGGTTTTCTGTTTAGCTGTAATTTTGGCGATTTTGCCATTAACTGCGGTTAAGATCTTAACTGCAATGCCAGCGGGAACAGTTCCATTTGTCGTGGGTTTCTTAGGAATTTCATATATTACCTTTAAGAATGTCCAAGTAATTATGGAAATTCGCGACGGGGCAATTAAGAAGGTTGAACCTGGAACATATGTTAGATTCTTGCTCTTCTTTCCAACGATTTCCTCTGGACCAATTGACCGTTACCGGCGCTTTAAAAAGGATTTTGATAAAGCACCAACCAGGGATCAATATATTACGGATTTGCAATATGCAGTTCGGTATTTATTCCAAGGATTCTTATATAAGTTTATTTTAGGCTGGCTGTTTGGGACCTATTGGTTGCCAAAAATCAGTCAAGTAGCTTTGATTGCCGGAAATGCTGCAGGCGGATTGAAGTTATCATGGTGGGTTTTGGCATACATGTATTGTTACACCATGTATTTGTTCTTTGACTTTGCCGGTTATTCATTATTTGCGGTTTCCATTTCATACTTTATGGGAATCCACACGCCAATGAACTTCAATAAGCCTTTTATTTCCAAAAATATTAAAGACTTCTGGAATCGTTGGCACATGACCTTGTCATTCTGGTTCCGTGATTATATTTACATGCGGTTTACCTTCTTTGCTATGAAGAAGAAATTGATTAAAAACCGGATTCGTTTATCACAAGTTTCATACTTGCTTTTGTTCTTAATCATGGGCTTTTGGCACGGCCTTACTTGGTACTACATCACGTATGGTTTGTACCAAGCCATTGCCATTATCATTAATGATTATTGGCTGAGATTTAAGCGGAAACATAAGAAGACTATTCCTTCTAATAAATTTACTAAAGGGTTTGCAATTTTTATTACTTTCCAGGTTATTTGTTTCGGGATGCTGATCTTCTCCGGTTTTCTTAGCCAATTATGGTTTGGATGGAAATAAGTATAGGAGATAGAAATTTTAATTATTTGAGGGGTATTAATAATGGACACAAAAAAAGAAGTTTTAAACATTTTGAATGATTTGACTGGTGAAGATTTATCAGATCAAATGGATGAAAATATTTTTGAAAATGGTTTGCTCGATTCAATGGCAAGCGTTCAAATGCTTTTGAATTTGCAAGAAAAGTTCGGTATCGATGTTCCTGTATCAGAATTCAACCGTGCAGAATGGGATACTCCAGCTAAGATCGTTGCAAAGGTGGAAAGCTTAGAAAATGAGTAATAAACGCCGGCTCTGGCAAATCTTTGGCCCGGTTTTATGTGCAATTGTTCTGTTGATCATTGTCTTTTTATTGCCATGGGAAAGAACTTTTTCTAAGAGTTCAATCTATGAAGCTGCCAATTCGGAAACGCATACAGTCTTTAAAGGGATAAAGATGAAGCAGGAAGCATTTGATAGTGGATATGTGCCTTTCTATGGTTCAAGTGAATTATCACGTTTTGATCCGCTTCACCCAAGTGTCTTAGCTGCGAAGTATCACCGCAGTTATCGGCCGTTTTTGCTTGGTGGCCCTGGCAGTCAAAGCCTGGCTCAGTTTGTAGGGATGCAGGGAACTAGCAAGCAATTGAAGAATAAAAAGGCTGTTGTGATTATTTCACCACAATGGTTTACCAAGGAAGGTCAAGACCCTGCTGCCTTTGATCTGTATTATTCTCCACTTGAGACGGCCATTTTCTTGCTACATGCCAAAAACACAAAAACTGATCGTTATGCTGCGGCTAGAATTGCATCTATGCCAACTGTAAAAGCAGGAATTATTAAATCTTGCTTGAAAAAAGTAGCGGCAGGCAAAAAGCTTTCTAGTCGGGATCGTTTCTTATTGAAGGCTCGTGAACGGATGCTGGCTAATGAAGACAAATTCTTCAGCTCCTTCCAATTGCGAGACAGAATCAACAAGATTGAAAAGGAAGAAAAGCTTTTGCCTAAGACTTATTCTGAAGCTGCTTTGAAGAAAATAGCGGATGAACAAGCAGCAATGCATACCAACTCCAATAATTTGGGAATTGATAATACTTTTTATCGGACACGTTTGCCAAAGAAAGTTCTTAAGAAGTTAAAGGGCAGTCAACGCAATTTCGATTACGTCAAGTCACCTGAATATGCGGACTTTGAGTTGATGCTTAATCAATTTGCTAAGCAGCATACCAACGTTTTGTTCATCATTCCGCCTGTTAATGCTAAATGGGCTAAGTACACAGGCTTATCAATGAAGATGTATCAAAAGTCAGTTGCTAAAATAGAAAAACAGTTGACCAGTCAAGGTTTTGAAAATATTGAAGACTTGTCAAAAGATGGCAACAAGAAGTATTTCATGACCGATACGATTCACTTGGGCTGGAATGGTTGGATTGCTGTTGATAAAGCAGTAAGAAAGTTCATGCGTTTGCCTAATGAACGCTACGACTACTCAATGAGCAATTATTATTACTCAAAGAAGTGGCAAAATACTACTAAGGTCAAGAGCTTAAACTTAACTAAGAATCATCTTGATGATTTAAAAGAAAAAAAAATAGTGCGACATGCTATTGACCAATTAGGAATTAAAGGCTCGGTTCTTGTTATCAAAAATAATAAGACTTGGCTGAAATATTCAACGGCCAATAAGGCTGACACTAGCTACTTAATCAATTCAGTGCAAAAATCAATGACAGCTGCCATGATCATGCGTGAAATTGAGGCTAAAAAATTATCGTTGAAGACGAAATTGAGCAGGTTTTATCCAACTGTAGCTGGTGCTGATCAAATAACTATTGCTAACTTGCTGGATATGACTTCGGGACTGGATATCAAGTCAGGTCAGACATTGGGAACTGATGATTTCGTCTCTGATGCGGACAACTTTAAGGCCGATGTGAAGAAGACCGTGTTCAATAAGCAGCAATTTGGCAAGTGGCACTATACTTCACTCAATTACGTTTATTTGTGCGGTATTTTAGCTCAGCTTGAGAAAAAGACATATGAGCAAATGTTTGAAAAGACATTTGTTAAACCATTGAAATTAAAGCATACAGTATTCTTATGGGCAGATCCGGCTGCGCTTAAAGCAAGTGGCTGGGTTCATAGTTATAACTACCTTGATGGTAAGTACCACCGGGTAAAATATTCGCAAGTAGTTGCTGATGCTCATAATGAATTAGGTGCTGGTTCGGTGGCAATGTCCGATAGTGATTTGGCAAAAGTTGTCAGAGAAATGCTTGTTGGCAAATTGCTAACGAATAGCAGTCGCTCTGTCTTGTATCATGGCAAAGCACCAAAATATTATAATGGTGGCTTTTATAATACTAAAGTCTTTAAGAGTGCCAATGGTGCGGGAGACGGATATTTTACCTTCTTGCGTACTACAAATGATGGTAAGAATATGATCATTATTCAGTCTAATCGTGTTGATCATAAGAAATTTTCATATTTGAAAAAACGAATTGATCATATCATGACAATGATGCTTGACTTAGATCGAAAATGATCAAAAATATTTTTATATTAAGCAGGTAGAAGTGTTGTTTTTTAACATTTTGAATGCTAAACTTTTCATGTACCGCCACTAAGGAAAGTAGTCATTTTCTCCGGTAGCGAAAATGTTATCTTCTATATGTGGTCAGAAGTGGTGGTATTTCACTGTGTGAGCCTAGTTCCAATGTTGGTGGGATTAGGCTTTTTTTATGCCTAAATTAGACCTCATATACAAAGTGGGCTAAACTGTAACAGTTAAGAAAACGTAATTGAAATCATTTTGGAGGAGAAAAATGAGCAGAAAAGAATTAAAACAAGCAGCCAAGGACCAACTTCGTGGTCATTGGGGCTGGGCAGTTTGTCTGTCATTATTTGCATATGTGATTATTTATGTTGCTGAAGATATTGTGTCTTTGATTTTTGATAAGCGCGAAATCGTTTATACTCGCATCGATGAAATGGCAAATGGCGTTGTTTATCATCAAAGCACGACTTCATCAGTGATTAATTTAATCGTTAGCGTGCTGCTCGGTTTAATCGTTTGGGGCGTTTACTACACGCTTTTGCAATTCAGAGACAAAGGCGATCAGCCAAATATCTTCAAAGGCATGTTTAGTGCTTATACTGATGGCAAGTTCACGAGTTCATTTATCACTTATTTGGTAGAATTGATCTTCCTTATTTTATGGACGCTTCTGTTCATTATTCCAGGGATTATTAAGGCTTTCTCATATGCAATGACGCCATACATCATGAAGGATCTTTATGATGCAGGCAAAACGCCAACGATGACGGAAGCAATTACAAAGAGTCGTCATTTGATGAATGGTCATAAGACTGATTTGTTCGTTTTGTGGTTAAGCTTCATCGGTTGGGCTATTCTTAGCGTCATTACTTTGGGAATCGGTTTTATCTGGCTTGTTCCATATTACCGTCAAACCATGGTCAACTTTTACCGTGATTTAGCTGGTGACCAATTCCTTAAGGAAAACTAAATTATCGCTATTTTAGAGCAGTAAAATATTTTATTGAAACCACCTTCCGTATAATTTGAAATAGGAAGGTGGTTTTTATGCATGATGACAAAAAAGCAAAGATCAATGTAGTGACCCCCGAAATCCGTGTCCGAATTTCGGGGGTCACTACAGATCAAGCTTTTTTTGCTAATAACAACAAACTACATATTCCAGTGATTATCAATATTGTTGCGAACATATTCATCAAGGTATTTTGCTGATTCCGCATCACTATCCTTGATAAGCTTTTTAACTTCTTTTGAATTCAACTTATTAGTAATATAGTATTTCAAAGATTTGTTAACTAATTTGTTCCAATCAATTTCAGTAGTGTCGATATATTTTGCAACTAAATTTTCAATATCTTTGTCTAATTCGATCTTTTTTCGTGCCATAATTTCACCTTTATTTCTTTCCTATAATTATAACATGACACTTTTTTATCAAGAATAATTAGGTATAATGTCTATAATAAAAATTAGGAGCCAGCAAGAATGATCAATAATATTACCCAGGGACTGTTTTGGCTTAGAAGGCGGTCTTTTTTTAGAGTTGTTCAAAGAACTTTCGTTATGCTGATGCCAGTAGCGACAATCGGCGCTTATTTTAAAATAATTCGTGACTGCATTTTCTCACCTGATAGTTTGATCTATAACTTGTTTAACTTTGATTATTCAATGTCTGATCAAATTTGGAATCTGGGCTATTTTTTGTCCTCAGGGATGATTCGAGTTACTTTCAGTATTTTTGGCATCTATGTGGCCTACTTTTCAGCGGTTTATACCGCACGGCTTTATCACAAAGATGCGACAATGGCAGGGATTACCTCAGTTCTGGTAATTATGCTGTGTGCTTATTTGACAGGCAATGCTCAAACCGCCAATAGCCAAGTAACTTTCTATTCAAGATTTCTGAGTATTAATGGCTTGCTTATTGCTATGCTGATCGGTTATTTTGTAGGCCAGATTTTTCGCTGGCTTGGGCAAGATTATGTGCATATCAAAGTCGAGCATGTTGAAGAAATTCAAAAGCGGGCGCGCCAATCGCTTAAACCGGCAATAGTCACTATCTTGTTTGGCCTTGTTCTTGGCCTTATTCTGTACTTTTTCAAAATTCGACTGCTTGATTCCTACTCTGTAAAAAGCATTGTTACCAACCTGCGCAGCTCTAACAATCTTGCAGTAGTCATCTTGCTAACGATGCTGTCAATGCTATTGTGGTGGTGCGGAATCGGCTATCCCGTTCAATCCCTTGCCCACGACAATAATTCGGGTGCCGCTCTGGTTAACTTGAACTATGCTTTGCGTCATGGCAGTGCCGCTAATGTGCCCTATAAATTCTTGGGCAGTTCAATGATTCAAAGCTATGGTCTGATGGGGGATGCTTCAATTACACTGGCTCTGACGGTTATCTTGCTGCTGTACACCAATAATAAGGAAATTGAAGATATTGCCAAGCTCAACCTCCTGCCGGTCGCATTTGGTGCAAAAAATGGATTAGCAATCGGAATTCCGCTTATTCTTAATCCGCTCTATCTTTTACCAGTAATTTTAATTCCAGCGATTAATGAATTAATTGCTGCTGGCGCAATCTCGCTTCATTTACTTATGCCACCAGTTTATCCAGTTCTTGAGGGAACACCGGGAATTTTAATCTCGTTCTTTGGCTCTAACGGCAACTGGGCTACCTTTATCTTTACTATTTTGCTGTTTATTCTGGATATTTTATTGCTGCTTCCGTTTGTTATTATCGGTCGTCGAATTAGTGAGGAGTTGAGGGCATATGACCAAGCTCAAATTTAATCGAAAAAATGTTAAATGGTTGGTTATCCTTTTTCTGATAATACTTGCCTTATCAATTCCAGCTTTTTCATGGATGAAGACTACTAACCGTGACCGGGCTCAAAGAAGAAAATCGCTTGTATCGCCACTTATTATGATTCCGGGGTCAAGTGCCAGCATTAACCGTTTTGACTCTTTAATAGCACTTTTGAACAAAAACAATCCCCATCCTCACAGCGTATTGAAGATTAAAGTTGGTACTAATGGCAGCCTTGATTTTTCTGGTTCGATTAATCACGGTGACAATGAGCCCATTATTGTAGTTGGTTTTCAAAACAACCATGATGGCTACAGCAATATCAAAAAACAGGCTTCCTGGCTGGATGAAGCCTTTTATCAAGTCTCACAAACCTACAAATTCAATAATTTTAAGGCCTTCGGTCACTCCAATGGCGGCCTGATCTGGACGTATTGGCTGGAGCATTACTATTCTTACTACAAGTCTGATATTAAGATCAAAAAATTAATGACCTTGGCCTCACCATTTATCTTCAGTGAAAGCAATGTTAGTCACAAAACGCAGATGTTGTCGGATCTCATCAAATACCGCAAGAATTTGCCGAAGAATCTAATCGTTTATTCTTTACTCGGTGGTGAAAATTACGACTCAGACGGAATCGTTCCTGAGGCCAGTGTCCACGCGGGTAAATATATTTTTCAAAATCAAGTAAAGCAATTTACGGAGATAACTATTACTGGCAGTGACGCTACGCACACCGATTTGCCACAGAATAAAGAAGTGGTAGCAGCGATTAAACAATACTTGTTAGATAAGAAGAAAAATAATAGTCTATTGGGCAAGACCAATTCCAAGAACACTAGCCGCAGGACGAAAGAAAACAAAGAAAAAGACAATAAATAAAGATTGAGAATCTGAATAAAATTTCAGGTTCTCTTTTTATTTTTTTGTGGAAAACCTTTATTGCTTTTTCGAAAAAACAAGCAAAAAATCTTAGATCTTAAGAATTTCTTTAACATTTTATGTGGCCAAAGAATGGCCATATACCGGCATTTGTGAGCATATTTTTTGCAAAAAAGCATAAAATTAGCGTAATTGTGGAAAACTTTTGAAAATTGCTTGTAATCTGTGGATAACCTGATATACTTATAAGTGTGACGAGTTAGCACTCAACAAGCGAGAGCGCTAATTTCATAAAAAGACATAAATAAATATAAGGGAGTGTTTGGCAATGGCATACTTTAACAATGATTTTGACAACTTATTTAACGAATTAAACCGTTCATTCTTTAATGATGACTTTAACAGAACACCAAATGGCTCAAGTGCTTACTACAGCAATATGAGCTCAAATGCTAACCCAAGTCAACAAAGAATGGTTCAAGCCCCACAACAAAAGAAGGAAAAATCAATTGGGATCGACTTAGTTGAACAAGCTAAGAACAACAAGTACGACCCAGTGATTGGTCGCGACGAGCAAATTGATGAAGTAATTGAAATTTTATCAAGACGCAAGAAGAACAATCCTGTATTGATTGGACCTGCTGGTGTAGGTAAGACTGCAATTGTTGAAGGCTTGGCTGAAAGAATCGCAGAAGGCAATGTTCCATCTAAGATGAAGGACATGCACATCATTTCTATTAACATTAATGATATGGTTGCTGGTTCAAGCTTACGTGGCAGCTTCGAAGAAAAATTAAAGGAAGTTATCGACCAAGCTAAGGAGAACCCTAACATCGTTCTTTTCATCGACGAATTACACAACATTGTTGGTGCAGGTTCAACTGACTCAGAAACTAACAACGGCGACGCTGCTAACATTTTGAAGCCAGCTCTTGCAAGCGGTGAGTTGAAGTTAATCGGTGCCACTACTACTAGTGAATACCAAAGAATTGAAAAGGACTCAGCTTTAGCACGTAGATTCCAACCTGTTCAAGTTCCAGAACCAACAACTGATGTTGCAATTAAGATCTTGGAAGGTTTAAAGAAGAGATACGAAAGCTTCCACCACGTAAAATACAATGACGATGCTCTTAAGTTAGCTGTTGAATTATCAGAAAGATACATTCAAGGACGCTACTTACCAGACAAAGCCATTGACTTGATGGATGAAGCTGGTGCCAAGAAGGCTTTGACAGTTGACCCACATGAGGAAGAAAGCTTGAAGACTAGAATTCACGCTTTAGAAGCTAAGAAAGACGAAGCTGCTAAGGCTGAAGACTACAAGAAAGCTGGAGAATTAAAGACTGAAATCGAAAAGCTTCAAGAAGAATTGAAGACTGCTGACAAGGCTAAAACTCCAGTAGTTAGCGAAAAAGACATCTACAAGCTGATTGAAGAAAAGACTAATATTCCAATGAGCGAACTTCACGCTGATGAAGCTAAGAAGAACCTTGATTTAACTAACAAATTAAAGGCAGTCGTTATCGACCAAGACAAGGCAATTGATGTTATTACTGACGCTATTGCTCGTAAGCAAATCTTCAAAGACAACGACCGTCCAACAGGTTCATTCCTTCTTACTGGACCAACTGGTGTTGGTAAGACGGAACTTGCTAAGCAATTAGCTATTAACCTCTTCGGCAACAAGGATCACTTCATTCGTTTGGACATGTCTGAATACCAAGACGAAATGGCAGTTAACAAGTTGATCGGTTCAGCACCAGGCTATGTAGGCTACGGTGAAGGTGGTCAATTAACTGAAAAAGTTCGTCATCAACCTTACTGCTTGATTTTGTTCGACGAAATCGAAAAGGCTAACCCACAAATATTCAACGCTTTGCTTCAAATCATGGATGATGGTCGTTTGACTGACGCTCAAGGCAGAACTGTTTCCTTCAAGGACACAATCTTGATTATGACTTCAAACGCAGGCTACTCAGACAACTTGCTTAAGGATGGCAAAGTAGATCAAGACAAGTTAATCCACGCTCTTGAAAACTACTTCAGACCTGAATTCCTTAACCGTTTGGACGCAATTGTTCCATTCAACTCATTAACTCAAGACGACATGAGCAAGATTATCGACATTTACCTTAAGAGGATGTCACACGTTCTTAGCAAGAAGAATATTGAAGTAACTGTATCTGACGAAGCTAAGAAGGTTTTGGCAGAAAAAGGATACGACAAAGACTTCGGTGCACGTCCACTTAGAAGAGTTGTTGAACAAGACCTTGAAACTCCAATTGCTAAGCTTGTTATGAGCCACCCTGACACAAAGAAGGTTGAATTCACTGCTGACGACAAGCACTTGTACATGAATGGCAAGTCCATTCTGGACTTAAGCAAGCCAAAAGCAGAAAAAGATGGTGAAACCAAGTCAAAAGAAGACTAAGTTGTTAATTAAATAAGCTTAAAATATATCTTTTATTAAGAAGCATCCGAAAGGGTGCTTCTTTTTTTGCTCAAAGTGTATAATGTTAACGTACACGATTTTAGAAAAGGAAATTGAGTTATCATGGCAGAAAAAGATAACAATAAGTTTGGATTAAAAGACTTTTTGCAAATCGCCGTTATATTTTTAATTGCAATGGGCATTTATTATGCTTTGTTCACATTTGTGCTCAGCAATGCTACGGTTTCAGGTATTTCAATGCAGCCTAATTTTGAAAATGGTGAGCGTGTAATCGCTGTTCGTCACGCCAAGATTGAGCGTGGTGATGTGGTGATTGTTAATGCACCGGATGAGCCAGGAGCTGAATACATCAAGCGTGTAATTGGGATGCCGGGCAATAAGATTGTCAGCAAGAACAATCAGATTTATATCAATGGCAAAAGGATCAGTCAGCCTTGGTTGACCAAAGGATTTAAATTGACCGACAATGAAGATGGCTTCACAGGAACAAAATATTCGCAAACGCAGAATTTCACTATTTCCTCGCTAGCAAAAACGGCAAATTATAAGAAATACTATACAAGTGCACAACTGAAGGAAATGCAGAAGACCAACCGCGTTCCTAAAGGAACCTACTTCGTTATGGGAGATCACCGTAGCGTTTCAAAGGACAGCCGCTACATCGGAACGATTGCCAAAAAGAATGTTATCGGCGTTGTAAAGCTGCGCTACTGGCCACTTAATAAGATTCAAGTCTATTAAAGAGGCTCTTTGTCAAACACCCTA